>DASRFG010000014.1 GCA_035651655.1 Terriglobales bacterium | reverse complement strand
ACGCAAGATATGGGCATTTGTAGGAGATGGAGAGACGGACGAACCCGAGTCCATGGGCTCGCTAACACTGGCCGCCCGCGAAAAGCTCGATAACTTGATTTTTGTGATCAATTGCAACCTGCAGCGGCTGGATGGCCCGGTGCGCGGCAATGGAAAGATCATCAACGAGTTGGAGGCCGCGTTCCGCGGGGCCGGCTGGAACGTGATCAAGGTGATTTGGGGCTCAGGTTGGGATGATCTCCTTGCCCGCGATAAAACCGGCCTCCTGATGAAGCGAATGGAAGAGTGTGTGGACGGTGAATATCAGAACTTCAAGGCAAAAGGCGGAGCTTACATTCGCAAGGAGTTCTTTGGGAGGTATCCCGAGCTTTTGGACCTGGTCGCCCACATGACGGACGAGCAAATATTCCGTCTGCATCGCGGCGGACACGATCCGCAGAAGGTGTATAACGCTTACAAAAAGGCTGTGGAAAATCGGAATGCCCCAGTAGTCATCCTAGCCAAGACGGTCAAAGGATACGGCTTGGGGTCAGCCGAGGCCCGCAATGCCACGCACCAGGAAAAAAAGCTGAACGATGAGGCCCTTGTAGCTTTCCGTTCGCGCTTCGAGATTCCTATTCCTGAAAAGGCCGCTAAGGATGGGTCTCTCTACAAGCCTCCAGATAAGAGCGAGGAGATTGTTTACCTGCGCGAACGCAGACGAGAGCTGGGGGGATCGATTCCCCTGCGCGAGGTCCGTCCCTTGAATTTTGAAGCGCCACCGCTGGAGGATTTTTCGGAGCCTCTGGAAGGCTCGGGAAAACGCGCGGTCTCGACAACTATGGGATTTGTCAGCATGTTGCGCCATCTGCTGAAGGACCCGAAGATCGGCAAGTATGTAGTGCCGATTGTTCCTGATGAGGGCCGGACGTTCGGCATGGAGTCCATCATCAGGCAGGTAGGAATTTACGCCAGCCAGGGCCAGCTTTATAAGCCCCACGATCAGGACATGCTCCTCTATTACCGGGAAGAGAAAGACGGGCAGATCCTGGAGGAAGGGATTACGGAAGCGGGATCCATGGCCTCGTTCACGGCGGCAGGCACCGCGTACTCAAATTACCGAGTGCCGATGATTCCCTTCTTTATTTATTACTCGATGTTTGGATTCCAACGCATCGGCGATCTCATTTGGGCATTTGGGGACGCGCGCGGCAGAGGCTTTTTGCTGGGGGGCACGGCTGGCCGGACAACACTCTCCGGTGAAGGGTTGCAGCACCAGGATGGGCATAGCGTGGTGCTGTCGAGCACCGTGCCGACCTGTGTCACCTATGATCCCGCGTACGTTTATGAAATAGCCGTAATCGTCCAGGACGGACTGCGGCGCATGTACCAAGAGGGAGAAAACGTCTTTTATTACCTCACGCTTTACAACGAAGATTACGCTATGCCGGCGATGCCCAAAGACAGCCGGGAAGGCATCCTTCGCGGAATCTACAAATTTAAAAAGGCGAGCGGCAAAGCCACGGTGCAGCTTTTCGGCAGCGGTCCAATCCTGAACGAGGCACTTCGCGCCCAGAGCATTCTGGCAGAGAAATACGGGGTGCAGGCGAATGTGTGGAGTGTAACCAGTTACAACCAGCTGCGCCGCGATGCGCTTGAGACGGAGCGGTGGAATCTGCTGCACCCGGCGGAGCAGCCCAAACGGCCGTATATCCTGACTGCCCTGGAAGGAAACGAAGGGCCGATCATTGCGGCCACCGATTATATGAAGGTTGTGCCTGACCAGCTGGCGCCCTGGCTTAGCGGAAGATTGGTGAGCCTGGGAACCGATGGTTTCGGACGAAGCGACAATCGTGAGCATCTCAGACGGCACTTTGAGGTAAACGCGGAAGCAATCGCCGGCGCGGCGCTGTCGCGCCTCTCACGCGAGTGCAAGTTCGATCCGAAGCGAGCAAAGAAAGCCTTCCAAGAGTTGGGTGTAGATACCGAGAAGATAGACCCGGCGCGGGCGTAGGAGCGCCTGGAAACGTGGTTCGCTTCAGGTACAGCTAACACTAGTGCTTTGTCGCAGGCATTAAGACCACTCCGAAGTGAAACGGTACGTTCGCGCGGAGATGTTGCAAGACAACGCTCTTTCCAAGGGCGGAAACCTCACTCCCAGGAAACGCCCTTTCAACTGTCTGATTAAACGAAAAGGTCAGGCCGTCAATATTACTGCCTGAAATGGCTTCGATCTCGAATGAGTGCGGGCCTGACGGACGCACTTTCCAGTGCAGCTCGTCACGCGCTTTCCAAAAGCGGGCGAATGCTGACATGCTCAAAGCCGAGATATCGGTAGGTAAGCGGTCGAGAATTTCTTCCTCCCCCGTGAGCTTATCCTCGGCATTGTTGCTGTGGACAAGGAGCACGCTGGGGGCGTTGTTATCGGCGTTTGCGTTGATGAGGTCGAGGACACGATCCATTCGGGATGTAAGTGCGGACTCTTCGTCCTCGATGGTCACGGGGAATTCGTATACCTGAGTTTCCTGCATCATTCCCAGATCAAGGTTGAGTCGGTAAGGGAAGTTGGTGAGCACGTCGTCGGCAGTGAAAGATGAATCAAACTGATAGCCGCATCGCTGCAGCGCCTCCGGCAAAGCAGCGGGGACGCGCAGGTGACCGGCACGAAAGAAGGCGGTCTGCTGGTTCAGCTCGCCATCCAGCAGGCTTTTGCTGACACAAGTTTCCCCAAGAGCGGTGGCTCCGATAAAGGAGTCGAAGCCGGTCGCATGGGGACGGTAATTGCTGTAACTGACATTTGCCCAACCCAGCTTGACATGATTGAAACCCCGCGAGTGAATTACCGTATGGCTCCCGATCTCGTCGCCTTCCGACTTCAACTGCCGGAGTAGATCGAGGTTAGGGGCAATAAAGAACGCATGGCTGTTGTAATCATCCAAATACTTGGTTTGCACAAAGAAGGTGCTCTTTAGGCCTCGTTTTTGCTCTGCTCTCGCAATATCAAGAGCGGGGCGAAAGGAATACTCCCAGTCCACATCGTGCGAGAGCATGAGGACTGACCGTTTGCCATCCGGAATGGTGGCGACTCGAATCCCGCCTTCAGAATATTGCTCATACCACGCACGAAGAATCAGCAGCCACACATCGGCTCCGGGCTCAAATCCGTTTACGTAAATGCGCTGGGCTTCATAGTCACGATTCTGCTGATCTCGTAGCACGACGTCATTGAGAGCGACCCCGATAAGATAAGCTCTCCCCTTCCCAAGCTGCTTGCTGATAATGGCAGCGGAACCATCGTCGAAACGTGCGACAGCCACGGCGGAGGTATCTGGAGAATATCCATTGGTCCAGATGACCTCCGGGATTGCCGTTGAGCCCAATTGAACTTCTTTCTCCTCGGGCCGGTCGAGATAGCGCAGAACCGGGTCATCAACATCGGCGAGTACCATGCGATGCCGGGTCCGGAGAGGAACACACGCAGTAAAACCAAACACTGACTTCAGGCCTCCCCAAAAGACATTCTGAGCAAAGATATTTCCCCCGTCTTCTACGAATCGCTGTATGAGCTGTGCCTCATCCGGGCGGAAGCTTCGAAAATCAATAGATGGATAAATCAAGACAAGCTTGTGGGCCAAGGCGCGGTGCAAGTCACGAGTAAGAAAAAATGGAATGCCCATGGCTTTGAGGACGCGAACCGGGGTCAGGGCGGTGTCTTCTCCAGGTGTGATCAACACCGCGATCTGGGCGGCAAATGTCTCGGGATAGGATTGGAAAAGGTCCGCGCCCTTACTCTGGCGCGGAGCGATGGTCAGCTTGGCGGCGTGCAGCGGTGGCGCCGGCTCTCTTGGCACAATATACGGCGATATGGCCATAGCCACGAAAATCAAGACAGCAAGAATGGCAGTGGCGGCCAACAGCTTGGGCTCGGGAACTTTCATCGTCGTACCCAAAAGGTTATTTCCAAATGGTCAGGCGTAGCCAGGAAATCGAATGCGCACGAGCTAATTTGGGTATTAAGGAGAGGGATGCTGCCAGAAAAAGAAAGGGAACGAGCAAAGCTTATTCACTCGTCCCCGCATGGTCGGAGCGACTAGAAATTCTGGGGCGAAGCGGCATCCGCACGTGCATCTTCGGTGCGATCGTCGTGGTTGGCCTGCTCCTGTTCATCACGGCCTTCCTGCGCGCCTTTGGCCTCGTTTTGGTTCCTTTCGTCACGCTCTCCTACTTGTCCTTCCCCTTCCTGGTTTCTCTGGTCTTGCTCGCCTACCTGGCCCTGATCACCCGATTGGTGTTGCTCCGGGCCCTGGGACTGATTCCCCTCTCCCTGCTCCTGCCCACCTTGATGCGACTGTTGGCCCAGCGGTCTGGCAGCAGCTTTTGCGGATGGCCCCAGGCAAAGCGCCAGGGCGATGCCCATAGTTACCGATAATTTCTTCAAACGAGTGATATTCATCTTTCCTCCGGAAGGGCGGTTGGTTCGATGCCCTAACTCACACCTACAAGGTAAATCTTAACACTTTAAGCCTCATGCGAGAACAGTTACGGAGAGTACGGCCGCACGATTACTGAAGTAACTGACTCTTGCTCAATTTTCTCGTTAATTTGGACTCCGCTTGCGCGGCAACTGGGACCAATAATGAACGACGCATGATCGAGGCTTGTTTCACCGTGTGGGCATGCCCATTGGACAGATGCCTACTTCAGTCGTGGATGCTACCGTGATTGCACCGGAGACAATAAACAAGATGAGACTAGTTCAATGCGGTTGGAAGGCACTTGTAGTCTTGGTCGTGTCGCTCGCCTCGGCCACGTTACATGCACAAACGGTGGACCAGGTCCTGGCCCAGTCAGCAGCTGATTTTCGGCAACAGAATTACAAACACGCCATCCACTTGTTGGAAGAGCAACTCAAGCAGTCGCCCAGCGATCGTCGTCTTCGAATGGAGCTGGGTCGAGCTTATCTTTACGATCATGATGATGAACGCGCAATGCGCATCTTTCAAGAGCTTCTCCGTGAAGAGCCCTCTAACCGGCTGGCTAAACTAGAACTGGCGCGTGCCTTGGGGTACCAGCGGGAGTATGAGCGCTCGAATCAGTTTTACCGAGAACTCCTTGACACAAATCCAAACGATGAGGCGGCATCTGCCGGCTTGGTGCGAAATCTGATCCACCAGAGACGGGATACGGAGGCTCGGGCAGAGTTGGATCGAGCGCTCAGCCGTCATCCAGAAAGCGCTCGGCTTCAGGACCTCAAATCTCGCCTGGAAAGCGGGGGGCGCGAGAACGGGAGTTTGGAGGCAAAGAGGAGCCGTCTCCAGGGAACCGAGACTTTCTTTACCGATTCTGCCAGCAATCGCATGTGGAGGTCATGGCAGCAGCTTGACACAAAAATAGGCTATGGCTTTGCCAGCCGATTGCAAATGGAGGAACGCTCGCTGTGGGTAAGCGGCGGACCAAAGGCCAATGTGATTTCGGGCATTGAAGATATCAGGTATAGAGTGAACCGCTTTCTCCTTGTGGATGCGGGCGGAGGCCTGGTGCGGTTTGCCGACAGCAGCCATAAGGCTCTGTATCGCGGCGAGTTGGAATCGCATCCCTGGAGACGGCTGCGCCTGATTGCAGGTTTTTCCCGTCTGCCGGTTTCTCCCACCGTCAGGGCTAGCCAGTTCGATCTGCTCAGAGAAGGGTGGTATGGTCATGCGAACTGGAATTCGAGTGCATGGCGGCTGGACGCCCATTGGTCCCACCAACACTATTCCGACCACAACCTAGCCCGCCGTGAAGGAGCGGAGCTGATCCGTTGGCTCGGCGGACCTCGCCTTTCGATAGGGGGCGGTTACGAGTTCAATCACCTGCGCTTCAGCCAAAATCTTTTGCATGGATACTTTGATCCCAACACCTATCAGAGTCACCTGGGAGTAGGCGGGGTTCGGCTTCAGTACAAGAAGTTTCGCAGCGAATACCTGGCCCGGGTCGGTGGAGAATCTATCTCTGCGGCGCCCTATCAGAAGGCGTGGGAAATATCGCTGAGAAATTCAGCCAGGCTGGGCAATTGGGACCTGGGCGCAGACTACTCTTATTTTCATCTAGCGCAGAACACCGGCGCGTTCACCGCTCACATGCCACACGTATTTGTCGCTTATAGCTTTTGATAGCTGTCTCTTATTGCGTGGGTAAGATAGGTCGAAGATTGCCCATAGTCGCAAGGACCCGATTCTCGGGCGGATGATTCCCCTGAAGGGACAGCTCGCGGTAAGGGCTTAGAAGTTATTCAATTTAGCTGAGCCCGTCATGGTAACGACGGATTGCACATGGCTTTGCAGATCCTGATAGCGAGCCATGAGATTGACTGTAATTTGAACGGTTCGAATAGCCGCAAGGTTAGCAGGACTTGCTACGTAATCGGCCGGGAGAGCAACCGCGGTCCCGTTGGCGTCGAATGCGGCAAAAACCGGTGGGGTTTTGTAAGCAGCATAAAATACGTCATTGGCGACTGTGGCTCCGCCACCTACCGCAGTCACACCAGCAATCGCTAGTCCCGCCCCACCGTTACCCAAGCCTCCACTATTGATTATCCCGTCTACGCTTGAGTTGTAACTGGTCAATTGTGCGTTGGGAGCAGCATTCGCCTTCAACACCACACTACGCTGTAAGCTACAGGGACAATTGCTGGCGCCACCGATGGCATTGCCGTTATTGTCAAACAGAGTGTAACGAACGCTCTCTACGGCACCATCGCCATCCATATCGCCTTCGAACCAAAGCTCCGAAGCCGAGACTCGAACCAGACCCACGGCAACGCGCGAGTCATTTGCGGGTGGTACGGCCAGGATTGCTGAATCGTACATTTTCTGGCCAGGATAGCCGGCTTGGTGGATGTCGCGCGTGATCTGGTCGAGAAATTCACGACCCTGCTGCGTGGTATCAACTTTCTGCTCTTCCGCTCTGTAAACCTTTTGTGAGTTGTTGATGTAGCCAAACACCACACCCAAGGTCAACGTTAGAATGGCAACGCTGATCAACAATTCCAAGAGTGAAAATCCGTGCTGTGAACGGTTCAATGATGACATGGGTCGCATAAGATCTAATGACCCCCAATGGTACGTAAGGTAACTGGCAGCGCGAATAACTTTGCGCGATTCGCCCCAAGGGTAGTACCAACCGACGTTTGACGCGCCGAAACGGTGATCATCTTGGTAGCTGCTGATACGGTTGTGATGTTCCAGCGGACATCGTATGTAATCTGCCGTCCTCCGCCACCGCAATACACATACAGCATTTTGTAATTGGCCGGCACAGCGGCATAAGCCTGAGTGAAATCAATATCGCCAGTTACCGCGGAGAGGGTAGCTCCGAGACCGACGCCAGCCGCGCCGGTGGTAGCAATGTTCCAGACGGCTGCGCCATTGGGATTGCAGTCAGTAACCGTGAGGACCGGGTTGGCATCAGCGGGGGCGGCTGCAATCTGGTCGAGCACCCTCTGGGCCAGCATTGTTCCCGCAGTATCCGTCTTGGTTTTGCTGTTGGTCATGGCAGCAGTCACGAACAACAGCATGGTTGCTGACATGCCTATGGCAAGGACGGTAAGCGCAATCATCAGCTCGATCAATGTCATACCAAGCTGTAGACTGCGGGTGCGTTGTGCCTGATCAATTGGGACTTGCTGGCGACCCATAAGTTGACCTCTAGTATTTCCAGGTACTGCTAGCTGAATTCCAGCTCCATACTTTGGCGCGACCGACAGGGCTGACCGATATTGCGGCCCAGCCGTTGCCACTCGTTTTCGCGTCTTGCAAGAACACAACGAATCCGACCGGAGTGTTGCCAGCATCCCAGTTGCTGCAGATCCCGGCCTTCATGACACAAGGTAGTCCTCGGTTATTGAACATCACCGGCACTGCTGCCCCTTGAGGCGCGAAGCCGAGGGTCCCATTGGGCATAGCTGGATTGCCACCATTGGGCAATGACATGTTCACGGGTAACTGGATCAATCTTTCGCCGTTGTTTTGCACGCCGTTATTATTGAGGTCAACGAACACCTGCGTGTAATTGATCCCGCCCTGGTTGGCTACCACTGAGCGAACCGCGTAATACTTATTGTCACGAATCGCAAGGGAACGAGCTCGTTGCATGAGGCCCTCGACGTCCATGGCTGCGGTCCGCATCCGGTAAGTCTCGATAGAATTGAAGAAGGAAGGTAGCGCTGCGGCCGATACAGCGAGCATGATCGCCACAACAATTACCAGTTCCAGCATCGAGAAACCATTACGTCGCGGATTGGAGTGCTTATGCCTCATAACACTCATTGAAGTTAAAACAAAGTCCCATACCGGAACAACGTAACCGAGGTACCCTAAGGAGTGAGGACCAAAACCCGAAAATTGGTTACTAGGGTAAGGTTTCGTGGGACAGGACTTAGCGGTAGCCTTAAGAGTGGAAAAACGTGTTCTACGCCGCTGTGGCGAGTTATGGAAGGTGGGCTAGGAGAATGAAGCGTTCATTGGATAATAATCAGCGCGGAGTAGCTTTGCTGATATGCCTTTTCTCGTTGATGATCATCACGGCAATCGCCCTGGGAATGATGTACATGGGAGATACCGAATTAAGAATCAACGATAATTACCGGAATTCGCAAAAAGCCTACGCCGCTTCCAGGGCAGGCCTGGAGGAAGCCCGCGACCGCATGCAATTGGGCTCACCATTTCCGATTACGCGGCCAGCGAAGGTTCCTGTGCCAACCGGTGACATCGTATATCTTCTGAACCCGGCAGGCGCCACCGACCCAGTGCAGCCGTGGAACGTGGCCAACCCATATTTCGACACAGAGCTCTGCCAGGAAGGCTTTCCCGGCTTAGGGTTGGCTGACCCTGGCCCGGGCGTGCAATGCAATAGCGTACCGGCGGGAGCAGGGTGGTACACCACGGTCAACAGCATATCTCCATTTACCAATACGGCGGCGGCCTTGAACTACAAGTGGGTACGAATCTCCCTCAAGACAAACTCGACCGCCGAGCCCGTGTTCATCAATGGCAGCGCGGCCGCCGGCACGGCGGGCACGCAAGCTTGCTGGACGGGCAAGAACGAAGTATTGCTTCCCGTTGGCAAAGCAAACTGTGCGGCAGCGGGTTATGTCGACCTGTACGTCTTAACATCATTAGCGGTAATGCCGAACGGATCACGCCGGATGACGCACATGGAAATTGCACCCGCAGTTCCGGTGCCGGTACAGGGTGCGATTTACTCCAATCTAGCGCAAAACTACGGCGATGCTTTGAACGTGACGGGAAATACAGACCCTGTCTGCTCGGCTCCTAGTGTCTACGGAGGTGTCTCAGGGTCAACGATTACTACTCCCGGAGGCGGAAACATAACGGGTTCGCCCGCCGGTACGAAAGCGAATGCCACGCCGTTTCCTTACAACCTGAATCCTGCAGACCCCACCTCAATTGTGAGCGTGCTGCAGGCGATGGCACAGCCGATTGATGCTGCGGGAACGGGTGTAACCGGTAGCGGATCGCCAGCAACTTACACTGGCCCACACGCAACTTTGGGCACTATTCCCACGGTTACTTACAACGGCAACGGAGACGTCACCGCGATCTCAGCGCCAGGCACCTCAAAGATGTATTACTCGCCGGGTAATCTTACGCTGGGGACTAATACCATTGGCGGAGCCCCGGTGAACGGACAAGGGGTACTCGTGGTGAACGGCAACCTGACGCTGAACATCACCAACGGAATGAACTACTTCGGGCTAATCATCGTCACCGGAAATATAACCATGACGGCCAACGGTGCGGTTGCAGCCGGAGCAAACTTTCACGGTGCGATCATCAACGGCGGCACTTTTAGCGCACCCATGAGCAACCTCTCTGGCAGCGTCTTCGTACACCAGAATGCCTGTATGGTGCAGAAGGGCCTGGACATGCCGCTGAACGAGGTCGCTTCGAGTGAGCTGCCTTACTGATGTAGGTAGCTTTTGAAAGTAACAGTCCGTGTGGGCCTCTGAGATCACCTCAGGGGCCCACAACCTTTAGGGCATAACACTTCGCATCAACAAAGTTATTGTAGGGCAGTGAGCACAGATTAGGGGCTTCTTGTAATTAAGACGTTGAGGCCGGATCCTTCTAACCAGTCACGAACGTACTTCACGAAGTAACCTTCCGAAAACCTAAAACGTACACAAATGCGACTAATGGTTGCCCAGAAGTAAGTAACTGTCTTAGTAACCACCAAGACCGCCTCTTATAACTTCTTAAGATCCGAGAACATCAAAAAACAGCTCCACAATTAGTTCAACTAATGATCTGCTGCGGCTCCGACAGTAACCCTCAATAGGCGGCAAAAGTACTCCGCCGTAGATTACTGCCGACAGATGTTAAACAGAGGCCCTGTTGCTACTCTGAATCCGCACTGCAATGGCCTCGGCCTGAGCAGGGAGGTACTTCAGATGCTCGATCGCAAGCAATTCCGGCGCACCTCGTTGCCGTTAGTTGCAGTTTTGGTGTGTCTGTTTGTAGGACAGGGTTATGCGGCGAGTAGCGCTGTATTCGGACCCAAGGTTTACGTCCGCAGCAAACAAGGCCCGACAGCTAAAAGCGACAACTTCTCCGTAAAGGATCAAGGGCGAGCCTACTCTCTGCGGGTAGTGAACGGGAGTGGCGAGCGGAGTAACGACTGGGCTTCGGATGCGCAGATCAGCATCAATGGTGTGGTGGTCGTGAAGCAAGGCGAATTTAACGAACACAAGCGAAAGATTGACAAACACCTTCGATTGCAGA
This sequence comes from Terriglobales bacterium, assembly GCA_035651655.1. Lineage (NCBI taxonomy): Bacteria > Pseudomonadati > Acidobacteriota > Terriglobia > Terriglobales > Terriglobales bacterium. Next base: position 181,558 of record DASRFG010000014.1, on the reverse strand, counting down.
AGTCCAACACCGTCGCTGTCCAGCTTGGGACCAAGGTCGGCGGAACCTTCACTCTGCAGATTCTTGATGGAGATAACGGCCAGCACGGTGATGATGGCGACAATGGCGACCATCATGGTCAAGGAAATGGTCCCACTATTACCGCGTCTGTTTCTCCAAAATCGAATGCAGCGGGATGGAACTCGACTCCTGTAACAGTAGCTTTTGCCTGCGCAGACCCGGTGAAGGTAGTCAGCTGCACCGCGCCAGTAACCGTTTCGACGGATGGTGCGAACCAGCTGGTCACCGGCACCGTGGTCAATGGATCCGGTAAAACAGCGAGCGTGAGTGTACGACTAAATATTGACCAAACAGCGCCGACCATCAGCGCAGCACTCACTCCTGCTCCAAACGCTCAAGGCTGGAACAATACCAATGTCACGGTGAACTTCACCTGCGCTGATTCTCTCTCCGGAATTGTAAGCTGCCCGGCACCAGTTGCCGTCACTTCTGAGGCAGCGAATCAGGCCGTGACCGGCACGGTGCAAGACGCGGCGGGCAACGTTGCGAGGGCGACGGTCCAGGTGAGCATCGATCGGACAATGCCTGCTATTAGTGCCTCCGCCAGTCCTGCTCCTAATGCGCAAGGCTGGAACAATAGCAATGTGACGGTGAGCTTCGTGTGTGGGGACTCCTTGTCTGGGGTGGTGAGCTGCCCAACCCCGATGCTGATTTCCAGTGAAGGAGCAAACCAGGTTGTCAGCGCAACCATACAAGACAAGGCGGGTAATTCCGCGAGTGCCAGTGTTCAGCTGAACATCGAATTGACTCCACCTTCGATTAGCGCATCGGTCAATCCATCTCCAAATTCTGCGGGCTGGAACAACACAGATGTCACCGTGACATTTGCCTGCGGTAACTCTCTCTCCGGCGGCGTGATGTGCCCACCACCGGCAACGGTCACGACAGAAGGATTGAACCAGGCAGTTATGGGTACGGTCCGAGACATCGCGGGTAACGCGGCGTCTGCGACTGCCAACGTGAGCATTGATAAGACCGCTCCCACCGTATGGATTACGTCCCCAGCGAACGGCGTGACGGTCTCCAACGATCAGCTACAAGTCCTGGGAACGCTGTCAGATGCTCTGTCAAAAGTAACCAACGTCTCATGCAATGGCATGCCGGCAAACCTCGGCAGCGCTGACTTCAGTTGCGTGCTAACCCTTTCTCAGGGCTTGAATACCATCGAAGTAATAGCCATGGATGCCGCCGGGAACAGCGGGTCATCTACAATCCACGTGACGTTCGGCCCCGGCCAACCACCCAGCCAAATTCAAATCACGCCAGTCTCAATTAACATGCTGGTGGACGAGCAACGGGCAGTTTCAGCGACCGACGATCTCGGCCGAAGCGTCCCTGCCAATTGGGATGTGGATGATAGAACTGTTTTGGAACTGCACAACGATGGCACCATGGTGGGCTTGAAGCCCGGAACCGTGAACATTACCGCGAGCTACCAGTCATTGACCTCTTCAACCCAGGTGACGGTAAGTTCCGGCCCGGCGCTGCCCCTGGGTACGCAGAGCTGGAGCTTGCAATCTCTGGATGTGATCAACAACTTTATTAACGGTTTTGTGAGTGCACAACCAAAGGCTAGTGGCTCACCTGATCTCTACGTGACGGAAGGAACTCCGACAGGGTCTCTGGCACGTGCGCTCGCTGCTGACGGTCACCAGTTGTGGACAGCCCCATTGCCAGCAGTCAGTTCCTCCTCAACCGCAACCTTCTCGTTTGATACGGTGCAGCTGCAGTCGGGCACACCAGATGGGGGCTTGGTGGTACGAGATGACCAGGTCTTCGATGATGCTGGATCGAGCTTCACGCAGTATTCGGTGTTCAAATTGGACCCCGCTGCACGCGCGGTTGCGTGGCGCTTCGACAGCTTGAACCCATTGGACTCCTCATGGGCCGTGCATTCTGGTGGGGACGTTTACTTCGTCCAGACCAGCGCTGCCGGTTCACCTGTAGCTGCCAATGTGCTCGTAATTAATGGCATGACCGGCCAGACCAAATTCACCATCCCGTTGCCACTGTCTTCGGATACATATCTGGACACGGTCAATGATCCAGTGAACGGTTTGGTGTGCGCGCCGGGCCAGAGCGTGGTCATCCAGAACCTTCCACTCCGAAGCTCGGCCTCGATATTGCCGGGTGGGAAGTTCTACCTTGCGGTCGAACCAACCAACACCACTTATCAAGGCTGCCAGCCAGGAGGCGGATTCGTAACGGTGAATTACTCTGATACGCTGCAGCTGCTTGCTCTGCAGTCTTCGGGTGCCTCCAGCTGGAGCACGTTGCAGCAGTTTAGCGATGCTGCCAACCCGATCAAGGCGCAGCCTAAGCAGGTCCGTCCTGACGGGCAAGGTGGCTTAGTTGTTGCATGGGACAAGCGCATAATGGCCACCGGCAGCCACCAGATCTGGATCTCACGCCTCTATAACGGCAGCAAAACTGACTATTCTCTGCCCTGGACCTCGAGCTTCCCTATTCCAGCTTTCATGGCGCTGGGTGAAGGTGGAACCATGTTCGCCCAGAACCGTGGCTTCCTGGGGCAGGTGCTGGCTTTCAATGTGAGCGATGGAACGCCCCTGTGGACGCGAGACGGTGCGCAGATCATGACTGCACAACAGGGCGGCGGAGTTGTGCTCACAGACAGCAGCGAAATCCTGTCCGTTGATGCAGGCGGCCAGTTCAGCGTGCTCTCCACCACGCTGGGTCTGTCCAGCTTGTCACATTTCTCCGGCTCAATATGGCTTGGCTTTGCGAGTGACGGCTCCTTGGCTGCGATGGTCGGACCGGCAGCTAACGAAGCCGCAACTAGCTGGCCCGTACTAGCCGGCAACGATGCCAAGCAGAACGCACCCCCTCTGCAATAATTCGAGGGGTACGAAAGCCGAAGTTGTCGTGGAGGGCTCGTCAGGTGCTGGTACCGACGAGCCCTCACGGTTTTACTGAACCTTCCAAGCTAAATCCTTCAGGTTACTAAGGTCACTGCTTTTCGCAGCGTCCAACACTCGTCCGCACGGCAATGACGGCCACTGCTTTAGTAACTTGGCTCTGCCAGCTGCAACTCATAACATTTTCAGAACAAGGACTTCATGGAGTGGCACATGCACGTCAGGGAGTCAGCTTTGACCAAAACGTCCGAAGGCAGCACGGCGTTCCAGACCCCGGACAGGCTCCGCAGTCCCTCGAAGCGGAGATCAATGCGGGGACAGTCATTGGTGGAATTCGCCATGATTGCGCCCTTGTTCTTCTTCTTGCTCTTCGGGGTAGTTGATTTCGGGCGCTTGTTCTTCGTGCAGATGACGCTGCAAAACGCGGTTCGGCAGGCGGGCCGATTCGCGATCACCGGCAACCATCTTCAGGATCCAAAGAATCCGGGACAGAACCTGTCGCGAGTTAATTCGATTATCAAGATAGCTACCGAGGCCTCAGCGGGATTGGACATCAGCGGAATTCAGATCTCAAGCGCTAAAGGCGGTCCGGGAAGTGCCGGCGGTCCGGGGGACACAGTAACGGTTTCAATCACTGATAATTTGAAATTGATCACCCCGATCATCGCTCAATTCTTTCCCAATGGAACGTACCGATTCACGGTGGGCGTGACGTTCAAGAACGAGCCTTTCTCGCCCTCACAAAGTAATTAGGAGACGAACACGTGGCAACGTCGCGACAGCAGGATTCACGTGGCCGGAAAGCACGCACACAGGAGTGCGGCCAGGCAATAGTCGAGTTCACGGCGGTGGTGCTGATGATGCTCATGCTGGCGCTGGGGCTGATTGATTTCGGCCGAGCCATCTACGAGAAGCAAGTGATCACCAACCTAACCGGCGAAGGATCGAATCTCGCGTCCCGAGGAACTGATTTTGCCGACACGATCACAGCCGTGATCGGAGGAGCGGCCCCGCTGGACATCAACAATAAGGGCAAAGTGATCGTCACCGCGGTATACAACAACAACGGGAATTATCGAATCACCCAGCAACTATCCCAGGGAGCATATTCGGCGAACAGCAGGATAGGACAGGGAGTTGGCTTCCCGGCGACTCTTCCCATCACGGCAGTCCCCATTCCTCAGCCCAAGCAGACGCTTTATGTGACGGAAGTCTTCTATTCATATCAGCCGATTACGCCGGTGGGGAAGATGCTCAACGTTCTTCTGCCAGCGACAATGTATGACGCAGCGTACTTCTGACCAGGAGGACGAGATGAACCTCTTTCATCGGCGGAAGAAAACAGGCAAGGAACACGGGCAAACCCTTCCCCTATTTGCCGCCCTTGTACCCATCATCATTTTGTTCGTGGGCTTCGCCATAGACCTGGGCTTTGCGTATGTCACCAAGGCGAGCCTCTCCAAAGCCGTGGATTCTGCGTGTCTGATGGGCATGCGGAACCTCTCCCAGGGACAGGGGCAGGCGGCGAACATCGCCAGAAGTACATTCGCCATGAACTACGGGGCTTCTGGCCGCGATAGCGGCCCACCGGTAGTTAATGTGGCCTTCAGCACGGATGCCAATAACAATACGCTGCTCACGGTTAATGCGACGGCGACGATCAATACCTTCTTCATCCGGATTCTGCCGCGCTGGAAGACCATGGACGTGGCAGCCAATTCCCAAGCCACCCGCGCTAAACTCGTGATGTCGCTGGTGCTGGACCGCTCCGGGTCAATGAGGAGCAATGGTGGCGCACAGGCGTTGCCTCCCGCCGTCAACACGTTTATTGATCTATTCGATGACGCCATCGACCGCGTGTCAATGATCAGCTTCGCCAGCAACGTGACCGTGAACGTGCCAATCCAATACAACTTCAAGACACCAATTAAGAATGCGGCGAACGCCATGGTATTCGCGGGCGGCACATTCTCTCAAGGTGGGCTGGCGGCCGGCCAGGCGCAGAACAACTCCGTCGTAGTGGCGCCGGGCGAGAACGTGGTGAAGGTGGCGGTATTCTTCACCGATGGCTTAGCGAACGTCATCCAAAACTCCCTGAACTGCAGCGGACGAGCAACGCTTAGAAATTTTGGCGGTTCCGACACAGGAACCGTCGTCGGCTTCTTTGATCCTGTTTCGGGCAACCAGCTTTGTTCAACCAGCGGAGGAACACCATCCTGCTGCGCGGGAGTGAGCCAGTTTCAGTCGGCGATAGATGGAACTTTCAAATCCTTTCTTCGCGCTAACGTAACTCCAGACGCCGATTTCCGCTCGATCCAGACAGCCAATGCCATGCGCGCGCAAGGCATGGTGGTTTACTCGATCGGCTTGGGCAACAGCATTAACAAGGTCTTTCTGCAACAGGTCGCGAACGATCCGGCCAGCCCTACATTCGATCCCAACCTCCCGCAAGGTGAAGCGGTGTTTGCGCCTACGGCGGCCGACCTGCAGGATGTATTTCAGACCATCGCCGCGAAGATCCTGCTCCGCCTGACGCAATAAGCGCGCCAGGTTGGCTAGCAGCGGCAAAGAGCCCAAGAGAACTTCGTCACAGTGGAATGTGACGACGATCACATTAAAATTAGGGAGTTTGGCTCAGTCTATTCTTGGAAACCGACTGATGGTTGTGTCTGGGTTCCACCTCTCGGCCCACTTCCTAGGAGTGGGCCTTTGTCTTTGTCTGGCAGCTTACCGCCATTCAGAAGCGCTTGGTCGATTTACATGTTTCTGCTGCCGACCTCAGCGGTCTGCAGAGAACCTCGCAGCGGACAATTGACCACCCTCAGAAGGTTATATAAGGTTGCGGCAGTTTGATGGCGCTGCTCACACCAGTTTGGCCGGACGACGATGGCCAGGACACCGCAGAATGGGCGCTTATTTTTGCTCTGCTGCTAGTGCTCGCAATTGGACTATTGAGGTTAGTGAGAGTAATACACTAGGAGTTGGCTCGCGGGCAGGTTGCCCGCGCTACATTTTGTCGTGAAGGAAAGTGTATCCCGAGATAGCCACTGCAAATGTCAGCATCGAAGAGGAAGCTTTGGATGCCATGGCCCTTACGACATAGCCATTACACAACACCCGACTGTTCGGCTGACCAGTAATTTCCTCGGGCATCTCGAAAATCATCTCCACATCGGCGTCCTGATCTATGCTCTGGGAAGCATGAAACAACACCCCAGACTGGCTGATGTTCTGGACAACGCCGGAGTTCCACTCCTCGGCACCCGTTTTTCTGAAGGTCAAGGGCGCGTTGAGACGCAGGCGCCTTGCACGTGGGCGCCAGTTGGAGCGTCGTCGGGAACGGTTCAATGTCTGCCCTGGAAGCTCCTGCTTATGACCATGCTCAATGCGCCCGGTACGGGTCATGGAATTCCAGTCGTAGAGGTACTCGGCGCCGCATAGTACACAAACCTGGTAGTAATCGCCTGTGGTGCGACGGCGAGGCCAGGCAAACTCATGGGAACAAAGGCGGTTAGCAATAGCGTCTATTAGTTTGGGAGCCATAGGTCGGCTGCGTCGCGGTTTCACACCCTGGCGCGAGCACGCCTGAAACCATGGTATTCATCTGCAGGCTGTGAGCGTAGATGACCGTGGTAACCGGAGAATTCCAATGGGGGAAGTCCCAAATTGCATGTTTAGGTGTCAGGCGAGTTGTTCGCAGGCCCGCAGAGCTTCGTCTTCAGAAGCATAGATCTCGATTGCGGAGGCAATCCCAGTAAGGTTAAACAGCTCGCGACACCTGCGGTTCAGGTTGCTCAGCTTCAACGAACCACCCCTACGGCGAGCCGCGGCACAGAGCTTCGCCAGAATACCCAGGCCATGGGCGTCAATGTGGCTCACCAGGCGCAGGTTGAGCACGCACTGGGGGTAGTCGGAGAGGATCGCTTCGACCGTATTGCGCAGAGCAGTGGCTTCGTCGGCAAACACAATGCGGCCCACGCAGTGGATGACCGCCACGTCGCGCAATTTCGTAATATGCATACTTAATCTCACTGGTCCTCTCAGACGGCTTTTCTGCTTGGGAGTGGCTGCCCACGCTGCGGGCGCACCACTGATTAACAATTTATGACGAGTGGTCGCTAGTTTGTGCGGGTGTAGCACACTTTAGACGTCCCAAAGCTGTGGAAGATGTAAAGAATCACTGAACGGCTGAGATAAGCAGTCAGCGGAAGATCAGTGAAGCGAACAGCGGCGACCGGCGGGAAGAGCAAACCGGCCATCGCCGGCCGATTTGCTACACTGGCCGGCTCATGCTCCTTCCTCGGCGCAAAATATATGACGTCATTGTGATTGGGTCGGGCGCCAGCGGCGGCTGGGTGGCGAAAGAAGTTGCGGAGCGCGGTCTTGACACCCTGATGCTCGAGGCCGGCCCTCCGCGTGTACCCACGCGTGACTTCACGGAGCACGTTTGGCCCTACCAACTCAACTTTCGTGGTTTCGGCAATCAAGAGCAGCTGTTGCGCACACAACCGGTGCAACGTTTGTGCTACGCCTGCGACGAATACAGCCATCAATTCTTTGTGAACGACCTGGAGCATCCATACACCTTTCCAGCTGACAAGCCATTCATGTGGATCCGCGGCCGGCAGGTCGGGGGTAAGACATTCTGCTGGGCGCGGGAGAGCTATCGGTACAGCGACAACGAATTCAAAGCGGCGAGCCGTGATGGCTACGGCGAAGATTGGCCGATCAGCTACAAGGAGCTGGAGCCCTACTACGACCGCGTGGAGAGCTACATCGGCGTGAGCGGATCACGCGAGGGGCTGCAGCAGTTTCCGGATGGACAATTCCTGCCACCGATGAACCTCTCCTGCGGTGCGCTGCAGGCAAAGCAGGTGGTTGAGCGCCGGTTTGGCTGGCGTGTGATGCCTGATCGCGTGGCTAATTTAACGGTGCCGCATCGCGGACGTCCGGCTTGCCACTATTGCGACCAGTGTCAACGGGGCTGCTTTACAGCTTCTTACTTCAACAGCCCTTCCGTGACGCTTCCGGCCGCTGCCCGCACGGGAAAATTCACTCTGGTGAGCGATGCCGTGGTAAGCCAAGTGGTGATGGATGGCAGCGGGCGCGCGAAGGGAGTTCATTACATTGATCGCGTGACTCGCGAGAGTCGAGAAGTCTACGCACGAAGCGTGGTGGTAGCCGCGGGAGCGCTCGAATCCACGCGCATCCTGCTGAATTCGCAATCTCCGGCGTATCCGCAAGGTGTGGGAAATTCGACCGGCGTATTGGGCCACTACCTCATGGACCATTTCACGATTGAGGGCGCCGGCGGATTCATGTTGAATTTGCGGTCATCAAAACGGGAAGCGGTAGGGCGTCCGTGTGGGTTCATCATTCCTAAATATGTAAATGCAAATGGGGGTCACAACCGCAATTCGAATTTTGTCCGCGGATACCGCTTTGACGGTGACGGCAGCCAGGAGTTGTACGAGCATGCGTTTCTGATGCCGGAAGTAGGGGACAGTCTACGCAAGCGGGTGCGCGAGGAGATTCCCTACTACTTTGCGATTGAGGCCCAGGGCGAATGTCTGCCTCGCGCGGACAATTTTGTGAAATTGGACCCCAAAAAGAAAGATGCGTGGGGCATTCCTGTTCTCCACATCAGCGCTAGCTATGGAGAGAACGACCGGGCAATGGCAAAAGCTATGCGTCAGGACGTCAACGCCATTTTGGGCGAAATGAAACTGAGTGAAGTGACGGAGCCACGGAGGGAGCTCAGCGTATTCGGCAAGAACATCCATGAGTGTGGAACGGCGCGGATGGGGGACGATCCCAAGAAGAGCGTTGTGGACCGCAATTGCAAGGTGCACGACGCGCGAAACGTATTCGTGACCGATGGCGCGGTTTTTACCACCCAGGGCTGCTACGAGCCGACGCTGACCATCATGGCCATTTCCGCGCGCGCCGGAGAACACATTGCTCAAGCCTTTCGTCGAGGTGAGTTGTGAGCGAGCACCGGGAAACTCCCGAGGAACTTACCCGGCGGCAGTGGATATTGCGACTGGGGGAATTGGTCGCTCTGGCCGGGGTAAGTGGGCTGGTGCCTGAAACGGCTACGGCTTTAATTGCAGGCGAACAACAAGCCGCCGACCTGCCTCCAGGATTGTATGAGCCCTCAAGTAAGCACCTGATGCATGCGCTCAGCAGCGCTGAGAAGCTCCATCCGGCGATACCCGGCAGCGAGACCGAATATGTGCAGCCCGGTCCCGCGCCGTACCGGCCACAGTTCTTTGCTGCAGAAGAGTTCCAGCTCGTTACCCGCATGATCGAGGTCGTGCTGGGCAAAGTTGATGCGGCGGCCCTGGATCAAACTACGCATTGGTTGGACTTGTGGCTCCATTCCAGCGCAGGCGTGCGAGATGCTGCCCGGCAACTTGATGCTTCGCACCGCGCGCTCGCGGTCGCTTATTACGGTGAGACACCGGTGCGTGAACTCGAAACTGCGGATCCGCAGGCGGTTGCACGAGCGGGAATTGCGGCGCTTCAGGAGAGCGCGAAGCAGCGCTATGGCCGCGGATTTTTGCAGCTCAGCGAAGCCGAACAACAGAAACTGCTTTTCACAACCGGGCAGGGCGAGCCGGCGACGCCTCTGCAAAAGTTCTTTGACCTCGCCCGGCACCAAGCGATTCGCGGCTATTACACTTCTGCTGCGGGAATCGAAGAACTCGATTACAAAGGCAATACCTACTATCCAGAATGTCCGGGCTGCGAGATTAAAACCTAATGCTTGGAAACGAGGATGCATGGATCGCGTGAGAGTGGGCATTATTGGATCAGCTTTTTCGTCGAACATTCATGCCGAGGCATTCCAGGAAGTTCCGAACGCCACAATAACGGCCGTATGCTCGCCGAATCGGCAAAGGGTTGAAGAGTTTGCCCGCAAGTGGAAGGTGCCGTTTACCGCAACCGATTATCGGCAGTTGCTGGAGCGCAAGGACGTAGACGCCGTAGTTATTGGCGTGCCCAACGACCTTCATCGAGAAATCGTGGTTGCTGCCGCGCAGGCAGGCAAGCACGTAATTCTTGAAAAACCGATCGCGCACACCTTGGCAGACGCTGAGGAGATGATTTCTGCATGCAAGCGGCACAAGGCCAAACTTATGTACGCGGAGACGATCTGCTTTTCTCCAAAATATGCCCGCGTGAAGCACTTGGTAGATGAGGGTGCCGTGGGCAAGGTGTACATGGTCAAGCAAGGTGAAAAACATTCCGGCCCGCACTCGGACTGGTTCTACGACATACGGCGCTCGGGCGGCGGAGCTTTGATGGACATGGGCTGCCACGGCATTGAGTGGGCCCGGTGGATGTACGGCAAACCAAAGCCAAAGAGCGTTGTGGCGCACTGCCAGCGCGTGCTCCACAGCGGACGCACCAAGGGTGAGGACAACTGCGTTGTGCTGGTGGAATTCGAGGGCGGAGGCACGGCACTGATTGAAAACAGTTGGGCGAAACAGGGTGGCATGGATGATCGGGTTGAGGTTTACGGCACCGAGGGCGTGATCTACTGCGACCTTCTGCACGGCAGCTCAATGGAAACCTATAGCTCAAAAGGTTATGGATACGCAGTGGAGAAGGCAGGCGAGACTAAAGGATGGACTTTCACAGTATTCGAAGAGGCGCACCTTTATGGGTTTCCGCACGAAATGCGCCATTTTATTGACTGTATTCTTGAGGACCAAACGCCAAGGGAAACTGGGGACGACGGGCGAGCTACGCTGGAGATCATTTACGCAGCCTATGAATCAGCCGGGACCGGAAGACGCGTGACGTGGCCTTACGCGCCCAACAATCCTCGTGAAGTCCCGGTGAATTTGTGGCTGAATGCGCAGCAAGAAAACGCTAGCGATGCTCGGGGATCGAAAAAGAGGACGGCAATTGGTTAATAAGAGAATCCGGAGTTTACCGCAAGAATAATGAGAATCCATCTAAGCTTTGTTCTGGCCGTGCTTGCGTTTACGCTGCCGTCGTTGGCACAGGACCGGAAGCCGAGTAACTCTCAACCCACATATTTGAACTTAACGACCCCTCGCCAGGTTCTTCCGGAGTCCCAGCAGTGGGAAGGTGATCAGTTCCCCCACACGTTGAGCGTGCTGGAACTCAAGCGTGGAGGGTTCCGCTATTGGGGATGGTATGGGTTGAATGAGGGTAGAGGAATCGGTTTAGCGCGCAGCAACGATCTGGTGAATTGGACAAAGTATGCACAGAATCCGCTGCTAACCAACGCACGCTGGCCGTCAGTACTGGCGCATGCGGACCGGAAACAACGCGATCTCCTCTACCTGGCGTTTACACGCGATTACGACACCCCAAGCAGCTATATTGTGCTGGGTACAACAGCCGACGGCGTTCACATCAAAGAGATTAAAATCCTGGTTCAGCGCGTCCCCAATCAGAGAAATCAGAATCCCAATTTGTTTCGCGATCCGCGCTCCGGCCGCTTTTACCTGACGTGGTACCGTGGAAACGATCGTGATCATTTTGAGATTGTCAGCCGCAACGCGGCCACACTGCAGGAATTAGACAAGGCTCCCGACAAGATCTTGATTACTTCAGAGCAGACGGTGGCTGCGCCAACGCTGCTCTATGTAAAGAACGCGAAGAATAGTAGCGGGAAGAGATCAGGAGCCTACTATCTGGCCACGGAAATTTATCCGCACCGCTACAGCGACAACCCTGAAGGCGAGTGGCAGGTGCAAGTGTTCGCAGCGGATGCTCCGGACGGTGATTTTCAACCGGTGCAGGCCGACCCAGTCTTGCGCGGACAACGGGCGTGCCTCTTCCAGCATGTTTTCCATGGACGGTTTTACGGGTTCGACTGCCACCTTGAGTTGCCGTCACACTGGATGCTCGAAGAGGTAGAGGCGCCGCTGCCTTAATCCAGTTTCTACCTGACCATTATCCGTGCGATGTTCGAGTAGGCAGACTCGCCGTTGGCATTCACCGCCCGCACGCGGTAGCCATAGGGCTGTTTCTTCAGGCCGGGATCGGCATACTCGGTTGCAGTGGCGGGTAATTGTTTGATTCGAGCCCACTGACCCCGCGTCTGAAGACCATCTCCAAGCTGCCGCTCCACGATAATTCCAGTCGAATCTCCGCCATGCACTTGCCAACTGAGCTTAGCGGCATTGCCGGCGAGGGAGACATTGAGCGAACTAGGGGCCTCGGGCAATACGGGCCAGTCAAAGTAGCTCTCATCGGTGATAGCCATAACACCGTCTTTGACGGGCACCATGTCCAACGTGTCATTCGTGCCCTGCTTCCACTCGACCGGCTTAATCTCTCCGGAAACAACATCCACCAGGACGGGATGGCCAATGCCTGTGTTCTTCAATGATACGGTCGCGAACAGCGGCGGGAAAGCGCCCCCCGGAACACTATGGGCCGCAAACCAGTAGGCGACAATGGCCTTGCCGGTCTTGTTTCGGAAGCCATAACTCATGAATGGGAACCCGATATGCCTCCGCAGCGCAGGCAGATCGGGGCTGGACATCTGAATAGACCCATCAAACCTGGTATCCGCGAACAAAGCGTTGGTATTCTGCAGAGCGTGGAAGACCGGCCGCGGTGTCCAGTCGGAGTCATGGTTTGTGAGACCGTGGAGGATGCCGAAATCATCGTACTCGTTGCCGTCGGTTCCGGCAGTCAGCAACCATACGAAGGTTTTGACGCCGGCCGCGTGGTTATAGATCAACCCTCGCGGTACGTACTTCGCCTGAACGGACTCATCTGAGCCTTTCCAGGTTGGAATGGAGTTGAATTCATCGTCGAAAAACGGGATGTCAGATTTGATCCCCGGATAGTGGGTGACCAAATCACGCAGCTGGCGAGGGGATTCGTTCAGGTAGGCACCGTAATCCATAGATTCGGGATTCATGTTCTGACCGTATCCGGGATAGGTGTGGTATGCGTACACATCAATTCCGGACGCACAGTTGCACGCGTCGAACGCTCGCTGCGTGTAGTCGGTACGGGGATCGGCCTGGCCACCATAAATGACTTTGGCCTGCGGATCGGCCTTGTGTACGGCCTCGATGAAAGGCCCGAGCAGCTTACCGAATAACTCCGGGGTATCCCAGGGATTCCAATAGCCAATATCTTGCTCGTTCCAGAGCGCCCAATACTTGATGCGATCGCGAAAGTGATTCACCATCCAGGCGCTGTAGCGATTAAAGGCGGCGATTTGCTCCGGTGTAGTAGGCGCCCAAAAAACAGAGTACAAGCTGCGGTCGTCATTGTGGAATGAACCGGGCTCGGGTGTACTGGTGTCCGGGAGTTTGCCGCTAGGCGAGGTGTACATTACGTTGCCATAGAGCAGCTGCACTTGAATCTTGACCCCGTTGTCCACTAGTGAATCCACAGCATCCTCCAGTTCGGGCGAGGAGGAGTACACGCCACGCTTTTGCTCGATCCAGTCCCAACTGGTTCGGTCGGAGCTGTTCTCGTATTGGCCGATGCGAATCCATTTGAAACCCGCGTCAAACATGCGGGTCCACCACCATTGGTTCCAAGGCAAGTACGGCTCGCGAGGAAGGTCGGAGTTGATACCGAATCCTTCCTGGATTTGGGAAGAGCGTTTCGGGGGAACGTGATCGGGCACCCGCCGCTGACCTTGTGCGACGCTCGGGGCATTGATGAATAGGATGACCACTGCAAAAGCAGGCAGAACAATGCTCGGCAGGGCAATGCTACGAAAACGACGAGATAGAGCTCGCATGTTTGTCTCCCAACGAAATTTTCGACAGCTAAACGGCCGAGATGACCGCACTAGTTAGCCGCCTCCGGCCAGCGGCAGTACGGCAGAACGAATCCAGTCTTCATCCTCGCCAGCGGGTACATTCTTGAAAAGCTCCCACGTCTCTGAATGCGAAGTGTGTTCTCCGGAATGCAACACCACCTTCGGCCCTAGCGTCTCCAGCTCGAGGAAGTCCGGATTGGTAAAGATTTCAAAATTGCAGCCAAAGTCGGGATACGCGGCCCCTGCAATTACCCGCGCACGCTTCACGAACAGAGTTCCATGCGAAAAGTAAGCACCCCAGCCGGCGGGATTGAATATACCTGTCATTTGCTCCGAAAAACGGCAGCGGGAGTTTATCCGCTGCAAAAGTTGAATGTATTCGGTCCCGAATCTCCAGCGTAGATCGGCCAGGTCGGTGAACGACCAGAGGGACAATGGACCGACCGGCAGATAGTGATCTTTGTCCATGGCGACGCGCGGAGGCAAAGAAAGTATGGCGCGACCTCCCGGCCGCATCATCGTGGGCGTCCAAGGCGCGAGCTCGGTGGATTCTTTCGCGTGGTTCGTGATCTTGTGCGTGAGCGTGACACGGGTGCCGACAGGGTCCATTGCAACTTGTAATTCTTTCTGCAGATTCGTGCCGGGCGCAAAATCCTCTGGTAGGGGCGTGAACCGAAATACGTCTCCCTGCTCGGAAAAGGAGACCGAACGGTTATCGGGAAAATACGTTCGCTCCAGTTCGGGTGACACCCAAAGCCGATGTCCGCCATACAGGCGGAATTCGCCACCTCCGCTCAGACCGGCATCCGCACCAACTTCATGGAGGATGTTGTCAGTTCCTGCGAATCCGTACCAGATAATCCTCGGACCAACATCCGCCAGAACAACCAGCTCCACTGTTCCGTTGGAAATCTTGTACGCGTTCTTCCATCCGCGATAGCTGATTTTCTCGACCATTTTGCCGGCCGAGGCCTCAACTGGCGGCGTGGGCGGGAGTGCGCTGAGAGCTGTTGGCAAGGAGTTCCTTGGCGCTTTGTTGAATTTTTGCGATGGCGGCCACAATCTCGTGCATGTCCTGCTCGTCGCCCAACAGCCCGGGCTGCGGGATCCAGACAGTTTCCCAGGCCGCGCGCTGGGTATTGGGGAACGGTCGCTTCAAAAATGCATGCTCTTCCTTGGCCTGCGGCCCACTCAAGCGTTTGCGGTATTCGTTGTTACGAAACATGTGCAGCTCGTGAAGCGGAGGATAGCTCGCCTGGTTAGGAACTCCCTCGGCGTTCATAGCTTCAATGAAGCGCTCGGTCGAAATACCGGAGAATTCCTTGCTGTTCATATGGAAAATGTACGCATACTGGCCATTCCGCGTGCAGCGCTCGTCCAGCTTCTGCGGCGTAATGCCCGGAATCTTGCTCAGCTCGCGATCGAGCACGCGTGCGTTCTGGTGACGCCGGCGGGTCTGTTCGTCCAACCTCGCGAGCTGCGCGGACAGCACAGCTCCCTGCCATTCGCTCAGCCGATAATTCGAACCGTAAATGAAGTGACTGTAGAACCACTCTCCCGGCATGCGACCGCAGTCGTGAACCGAACGCGCATTGCGCTCGAATGTGTCGTCATTCGAAATGATCATGCCGCCCTCGCCGGCGGTCATGAGCTTGCTGGATTGAAAGCTGAAAGTTCCGGCAATGCCGAACGTTCCGATGCGCTTTCCGCGCCACTCGCTGGCATGGGCGTGCGACGAGTCCTCGACCAAGGCAATCCCTTTAGGGGTGGCGAGATCTTTGAGCGCATCCAGGTCCGCGGGATGGCCGCCCATGTGCACGGCAATAATCGCTTTGGTGCGCGCAGTAATCGCAGCGGCAGTCGCCTGCGGATCGAGGCAATATGTATCGGGCAGGACGTCAACCAGCACCGGCAGCGCGTTGGCAAACAGCACAGCACTCGCGGTGGCAACGAAGGTGAAATCGGGAACAATCACCTCATCGCCGGCATTAATGCCGAGTGCGGCCATGGTGACTTCCAGCGCGGCGGTACCGTTGGTGACGGCGAGCCCATGGCGCGCGCCATGAAAACGCGCAAAGGCCTTCTCGAATTCCAGGGTCTTGGTTCCCGGCGTGCGCCACCAGACGCGGCTCTCCAGGACTTCATTCAAAGCTCTGCGCTCGTTGTCATCAAATTGCGGCCACAGAGGGAAAGGTTTGGTTTTTGTTTTCTTGCCGCCGAGCAATGCGAGCTGCGACATAGGTTGACTCCTGGCGAAAGATATTAGTACTGGTTGAAGCCGGTCGCGTAACGAAACGCCTCGACATAGTGACCGTCCTTCTTCGGCTGCTCGTGGCGCATTTCGTCTTTGGCCTTCTTCAGGTCCTCGGGTGTCCAGTCCGGCCGATATTTGTTTACGGCAGGCTCAAATTGGCTCACCTGCTTGGCCGCAGCATCGAATTTTAGCTCCGCGACGCCATCAATGTTGACGAAGTAATTCGCTTCCTGCGGTGAAGGATAGAAGAAATACATCTCAGGAACTTTGTAAGGCTTGAGGCCCTGCTGTAATTTTTGATTGGGGAAGTAGAGCCAGAATTCCGCGGCGCGCACCGCATCAATGGTGTTGAACGCCGCCATGCGGTGGTCACTCTTATGCCAGCGTTCGTACCACTCGCCGGGATCAACGCTGAGCAGAACATCGGGTCGAATCCGGCGAATGATGGCCGTCGCCTCCTCGGTGAGCTTAGGCTGAGGAGCATATTCCAACATGCCATCGTCGTAACCCATCCACTGTATGTTTTCTTTGGGCGTCCCCAGCAAGCCTTCAGAGGCTTCCTGCTCAGCCTTTCGGATTTGAGCCAGTCGCTGGGAGTTCATGTCGGGGTCATACGAGCCCTTGTCATCGTTGGTGTAAACCACGATGTACACCCTGTTGTGGTTGCGATTGAGTAGGGCGATAGTGCCGCCGGCGCCAAAGACGTCGTCATCGGGGTGAGGAGTGAAGAGCAGGACGACTTTGTTCTGCAGGTTCTCGAGGCGCGTCTGCTGGGCGTGCGCAACACCCGAGCCAACGATGAACGAGCAGACGAGAACCAAGCAAATCCTCATTGCACCCTCCGAGCCGGAAAACTGTAGCGGCAAAAGATAGCTCAATTCTCGGAATTCGTCGAATATGACCGGGGGACGTTGGCTCCAACCGGGCTTGAATCTTGACATGCAGGATGAGTGATGTCACAGTGGCCGTCCAACAAGAACACAGTTAGACGAGCTCGTAGAGGTGCTGGTCGTAGAGGAGGCTCTATGTCGCTCCGTAGAGGTTTCATTGCGGTTTCCGTTCTGATTTTCCTGCCGCTGCTGCTCCCGTTGCCTTTGTCCGCTCAAGTTGATCGTGGCAGCATCGTGGGACAGGTGAGTGATTCGTCAGGGGCGCGCGTTCCCGCGGCCCAGGTCACGATCACAAATTTAGCCACCAATCAGTCGGTCAAGGTCAACACCGACGACACCGGACACTACGCCGCGGATCTGCTCCGCATTGGCGCCTATTCGGTCAGAGTCGAAAAGACAGGATTTCAAAAAGCACTCGAGCCCTCGGTTGAGGTGGGCGTGAACCAAGCTGCACGCGTAGATATCACCCTGAAAGTTGGCTCGACGGCTGAAACGGTGGAAGTGACCGCTGCTCCTCCGCTGCTGCAAACGGAAGCGTCATCGCTGGGCACAATCGAAACCCAGCGGCGCATCTCGGAGTTGCCTCTGAACGGGAGGAACTTCATACAGCTCGCTTATCTTGGGCCGGGAGCGAACGGCGGACAGACCGGAAGCAACGTCAGCGGCGGCGTTTTCGAGAATGAGCGCGCCAATGAAGCTGTTTCCGTCAACGGCCTGCGTGTCTCCAACAATAACTTTCTGCTCAACGGCGTGGACAATAACGAATTTGGCCTGGGTGGCGTGGTCGTGTTGCCGGCGCCCGACGCGATCCAGGAGTTCCGCACAGAAGAAAACTCCATGAGCGCTGAATTCGGACGCGGTGGGGCTGCCGTCAACGTAGTGCTGAAATCGGGGACCAACGACATTCACGGCGGCGTGTATGAGTACATCCGAAACGACAAGTTCGACGCCGTAAATTACTTCAACCAGGGCAAACAGCAGCCGTTCAAGCGCAACCAGTTTGGCGCCTTTCTGGGCGCTCCAATCAAAAAGAACAGAACTTTCATTTTCGGCGACTACCAGGGGTCGCGCTTGCGCGAGAGCCAGCCGTTTCTCTCGACCGTACCGACGACCGCGGAGCGGAGTGGCGACTTCAGGGACCGGCTGACGGGACAAACCTTCTCACCCTGCGGAAGTCCCTCGCCTTCAAACACATTTGATACAGGAACTATTTTTGATCCCAGGCTTACAGGCAGCTGCCTCGATGCGAGCGGTAATACGGTGCTGTTGCGGCAGCCCATCAGTTATCTGGGGCAAGTAAATGTGATTCCCCCAACAGGGGCGGGCGGAGCCGGTTCCAGTATTGATCCCGTGGGGCAGAATGTAGCGAACTTTTATCCCTTGCCGAATCTCGCCGGCGTGACTAACAACTATCTGGCCAACCAAAACCATGTAAATAGTCAGGACCAATTTGATGTTCGGCTAGACCACCGTTTCCGCGAACAGGACCAGGTTTTCGCTTCGTACAGTTTCGGCGATATACGGAGCCAGCGGCCCGGCCCATTGGGACCTTTGTGGGGCGGCTCCGATTGCTGCCCCAGCATCAGCCAGTCTCGCGCACAGCACACCGGACTGGGGTACACCCACACTTTTTCGCCTCGGCTGCTGAATGACCTGCATGGCGGGTATTTCCGCTATGCGGTGAACGCGTTTCCTTTTAATTTCGGCAAGAGCCTGGGCACACAACTTGGCATTCCGAATGCGAATCGCAGCAGCGACCCGAACTCAAGCGGGCTCACCAATATTGATATCTCTGGCCTCACACCGCTGGGTGATTCAGAATACCTTCCCGAGCACGCGTTTGAGAATATTTTCCAAGTTGCGGACACACTTACTTGGATTCGAGGCAAACATTCTCTGAAGTTTGGAATTGATTTCCGTCGCCAGCAGCGGAATTTCTATCAGGTAACCGCCCCTCGAGGGTTTTTTGATTTCGGAGGTGTTTACACTAACGATCTGACCACGGCTAACGGCGGAAACGGTCTTGCCGATCTTCTGCTTGGAATAGCGGACTACACCGAACAGGATGTTCTTGCTGGCATCTATCCCACTCGCTATTGGGACATGGCCGAGTTCGTACAGGATGATTTTCGCGTCCGGCCAAATCTGACGATCAATCTTGGCCTGCGATACGAAATCACATCGCCCGCGAACGGGCGAGTAGGCAACTTCGATTTGAACCGCGCGGTGGTGATCACATCGTACGGCCCCAATGCGGTCCCGCACGGCGGCGTGCAGTTCGATAAGAGTAATTGGGCGCCACGAATCGGATTCGCCTGGTCGTTGCCGGGGAATACCGTAGTCAAAAGCGCCTTCGGTGTTTTCTATTCGGCCGAAGCCAACATTTTTGACGATCTTGGCCTCAACCCTCCGCAACTAACGTTTGTTGCGAGGAACTTTAATCCGCAAGCTCCACCGGCATCAGGGCAGCTCATCTCGACCGGGTTTCCCGCCAGCATTCCACCCGGCAATGCGACCAATATCCTGGGCGCGGTCAAGACGACCGGAGCCAAACGGATTATCCCTCGCATCTTGGAATGGAACCTGAGCGTGCAACACCAGTTTGCACAAAATTGGGTGGCGCAGATCGGATACGTGGGCACGCGTGGCTATCACTTGTGGAACCATGAGGCCAGCGACTTGAACCAGCCGCCACAACCGCTGGATACGAATTTTTGCGGACCAGATACGAACAACTGCATCGCCAATTTCGGACGGCGTTACTTCGCACAGCAACCGAATATGACGGCCGTGCTGCCGCTCGACTTTGCCCAACTGCAGATGTTTTACAACGCTTTTGAGGCTTCTTTGAACAAGCGGTTTTCGAATGGGTTGAACTTTTTGGCAGCTTATACATTTGCCAAGAACATCGGCAACGCCGACGGCAACGTTGGCGGGTTCATCCAGAATTCCTATCGCGCCGACCTCGAGCATGGCGCCGTAACTCCCGATCTTCGGCACCGATTCACTATCAGCTATCTATACGAACTGCCTGTCGGCCACGGCCGGCGATTCCTCGGAGGCGCCAGCGGAATAACGGATGCGGTGCTGGGTGGGTGGCAGGTGGGCGGAATCACCACCGCGCAGACCGGTGAAGCGGTGACGGCTGTCATGTCGAGCGACTTGAGCAACACAGGCAGCTTCAGTTACCGGCCCGATCAGATTGCCAATCCCTACGATTTCTCATTCAATACGGCATCGCAGGGGACAGACTTTGGTTGCACTAACCCTGGTCACCAGACGCTTGATTGCTGGTACAACCAGGCCGCCTTCGCCGCACCTCCGTTGGCCCCAGGTCAGCAGTCGGCCCACCGCTACGGCAACTCACGGATTGGCAACCTGCGAGGGCCCAATCTATTTGACTTAGACCTGGTACTGCAGAAAACGTTCAGCATCCAGGAGCGGCAGCATCTGGAGTTTCGCGCCGAGTTCTTCAATTTTCTCAATCACCCGAATTTTGGGCTCCCAGGCGGGGGTTCCCAGGTCCCGGTTGATGTTCCTGGGGGTGCGGCCATCACCAATACCGCTACCGACAACCGGCAAATTGAGTTCGCTTTGAAGTACACGTTCTAAGGTGAGGGTGTACGGAGACGGGGCGGTAATCCCTGAGTTACTGTCCGTCGCCTTTGAACACGACGGGAATAGTTTTCAGCAGGATCTTGGAGTCGAGCAACAAACTCCATTTCTCGATGTATTCGAGATCGAGGGCCATCTTGAGCTCGAAAGAAGGATCCAGGCGTGCCGTAATCTGCCACAAACCGGTTACGCCGGGAGTGACATCAAGGGTGCGCATGTCCTCGGGACGGTAGTGATGGATTTCTTCAATGTCCGGGGGTCGAGGGCCGACCAGGCTCATGTCACCAACGAAAACGCTCCATAATTGTGGAAGTTCATCCAGACTAAAGCGGCGGAGCCAACGGCCGACGACGGTAATGCGCGGATCGGCGGCCATCTTGAAGAGGGGCCCATCGCGCTCGTTCAGGTGTAGCAGATCTGACTTCAGCCGGTGAGCATTTATGACCATGGTCCGGAACTTGTAAAAATTGAAGTTCCGCCCTTTTTTACCCACGCGAACCGAGCGGTAAAAGATCGGACCTTCGGAATCCAGCTTTATGAGGACCGCGATGATTGCGAGCAGCGGACTCAAAATGAGCAGGGCAGCGCCCGAGACCAGCAGATCCAGGGCACGTTTGAGAATGAGGCTAGCGCCCAGACCAGCTTGATCGGAGCTGACGACCGCTGGAAAATCAAGGGCTTCTTCAGAGGCTGAAATCGGCGATTTTTCAGTCATCTTCTCTCGTCAAACTAGTCCCGGAACTCTGTCCGGCGGACTTGGAACACGAACCTGCGATCCTTCATCAGCAGTTTTTGGAGGCTTTGGAACGCAATCATTCTACATTACTGCGAAGTTCGGGTAAACATTTGCGTGCGTTTGGTAGTGGCGCAACACTGCACCTCTACCCTGCGTTTCGAAAATTTTGGCGTGAAGCGTCTTTCCATTTGTCCGTGGAATCTATCAGAGCGGCGGTGAGAGTTGAGCGAAGAGTTGCTCATACTGGGTAACAATCTTGTCCCAAGAATAACGCTCCGAGGCGCGGGCCAAGGCATGCGCCTCCAATTTCTCTCGCAAAGTGGGATCGTCAATTAGTTTTTTTAAGGTTGAGGCCAGTTCCGCAGGATCATGTGGAAATGACAGACCACCGTCCTCGACCGCTTCGCGATTTTCGGGTGTATCCAGGTAAGCCAGCGGATTTCCGGCAGCCATGGCTTCTACCAGAGTGGGATGAACTCCTCCGATTTCGAGAGCCGACACATAGATTCCGGCATTTTTCTGCAGAGTCCAGTAGCCATCGCCATAGACCGACCCGAGAAAACGTACGTTGGGTCCAGCCATGGCTTTTAGACGTTCCGCATAGGCCGGATCGTATTTGCTGTCCCCAACCAACACCAGCGGCCAATCGGTTTGTAAACCGTTGTAAGCACTAATAACCAGTTCCGGGTTGTTCTCTGGTTCCAGCCTGGTGACATAAAGAACGTAGTGATATCGCGGCAAGTCGAATCCGTTCATATCTTCACATCCGGCAGGCACTTCGGCTCCATAGGTGATCAAGGTAGATTCTTTGTGGTAGCGGAGCCGATAATAATCGCGAATGGCCGAAGCGTCAGTGACGATGCGTGTGGGCGTGAACACTGCCATTCGCTCGCACATCAGCAGGAACGCACGTGCAAACCAATTCCATTTTTTGCGCTTGCGATCCAGGCCGTCCACGTTGAGGATCGTTGGTTTGCCGAAAATACGCGGAATCCAGGCCAGCGGACTGTTACCAACGTTGCAGATCAGCACCACGTCAGCGTCGGTGAATGAGACATGGAATACGGACAGCAAAGTGTTGAAAAAAGTATCGAAGTGCTTACGAGAAATCGTGGGAAGTATTACGCGCTTGACGCCGGGATGGACAACATCGTCAGGGCGCGTAAAGGGTTTGCGGCAGTAAACTGTTACGGCGTGACCGCGCGCCGCCAGACGTGTGGCCAACTGTTCCGCCAGGGTTTCAAAGCCGCCGTAGCGGGCGGGAATGCCGCGGGTGCCTAGGATGGCGATTTTCATGAAAGCGAATCAAGCCTTGGCTCGGTCGGTTTGAGAAAATGTAGTGGGAATTTTAACAGTATGCCGCACACAAATCATTGAAAACAGCTTTCACGAGTGGACCAGAATTGGCTCAGTGCCGCAAATGGCATGCGCTTTAGGATATAAAAGATAACGTGGGGAACGGTACCAAATTGGAGAAGCGGGCTCCGACCGAGCTATACGGAGCAGATTACTACGCACATCACTGTGGCCTTCCCTACGACCGGTCAGAACCTCATTGGTTTCAGTTTTTCGGAAAAATCGCGGACACTATTGTTCAAGAACTCCGTCCTAACCGTGTTTTTGACGTCGGCTGCGCAATGGGTTTTTTGGTGGAAGCACTTCGCGATAGAGGTGTAGAGGCCTGGGGCTCCGATATTTCGGGATTCGCTATAAGCCGGGTCCGTCCTGATATTCGCGCCTACTGCCGAGTCGGCTCGGCCACAGATCTGCTGGACGGCAACTATGACCTTATCACCTGCATTGAGGTATTAGAACACTTATCTGAGCAAGAGGGCGTCACTGCCGTCCGAAACATGACCTCCGCTGCTGATGCGGTGCTATTTTCCTCGAGTCCAACCGATTTTGCTGAAGCGACCCATTCAAATGTACAGCCTCTCCTTTACTGGCTCAAGCTGTTCCGGGATTTCGGTTTTGCTCCTGATAAAAAGCTGGATTTCTCCTGTGTTTCGCCGCAAGCGATTTTGCTGCGGAAGAGTTCGACCCGACCTTCAGAGGATGATCTGTTCGAAGTAGCTTTGTCCCGACATATTGCGGTGGAAACCGCGCCTTTGCATGCGCAAATAAACCGATCTGATCGAGAATTGCAACTTTTACGGCAGCATGTCGGCAATATTGAGGGAAGCCTGGGATGGCGATTGAGCTTCGCATTCAGAAAACGCCGGAACCGGTATTTTCCGGAAGGCACTACTCGAAGGATTTGGGCTGATCGTGCACTTCGGTTCGTCAAATTTTTATTACTCGAGGGCATACCAAAACTCAAAAATCGGGTGAGGCAAAGTGCCGCCTGGCAGGTTGCTACAAAGGTGTTATTACGAAGAGGGCGCCTCTTCATTTCTACCGCTGCATATCGACGCTGGATTGAGCTTCGGGAGTCCCAATTTTGGCCTTCAAAAGTCATAGGCGAAGAGCTGAAGCAATTTAGTTATTGTCCGACACTCAGCATCATTATGCCCGTATATAACGTTCGCAAAGATTACCTGGAGAAGGCGATCAATTCAGTTCGAGATCAGGTCTACGGCAATTGGGAGCTATGCATCTGCGACGACGCCAGCACGCAGGAACACATACGGCCGTATTTGGAAACATTGAAATTGCAGGATCCAAGAATTAAGGTCTTGTTTTCAGAACATCGCGGAGGAATAAGTGCAGCCTCGAATAGAGCATTAGAACTTGCCAGCGGGGACTTTGTAGGCTTTTTGGATCATGATGACGAACTTAGTTCCGCGGCCCTTTTTGAGGTGGTGAAACTTTTGCAAGAACATCCGGAAGCCGACGTCATCTACAGCGATGAAGACAAGTTAGAGCCCAGTGGAGAACGCAGCGATCCTTTCTTTAAACCCGACTGGTCACCTGAATATCTGTTGTCCTGCAATTACGTTTGTCATTTTGGTGTCTATCGAAAAAAATGCGTAGATGAAGTGGGAGGATTTCGCTCAGGATTTGACGGCAGCCAGGATTACGATCTGGTGCTGAGAATAGCTGAGAGAACACACAATATCTTTCGCATTCCCAAGATTCTTTATCACTGGCGGAAGGCAGAGGGATCAACTGCGACCACCGCTCTCGCCAAGAATTTCAGTACCGACGCGGGATTAAAGGCGCTGAGAGAACATATGCAGCGCTGTGGTATTGGGGGCTCAGTACTCAACGATGGACAGCCCAATCGTTACCGCGTGCGACCGGAAATCGCAGAGCAGCCGTTGGTGAGTATCATCATTCCCACTAAAGACGGGGTGCCGGTCCTAAAGCGTTGCTTACAGAGCATTGAGTCGAAAACCACGTATCCGAATTATGAAATATTGATTATTGATAACGGCAGTACCAAGCCGGAGACATCCCGCTATTTTGAGACTTTAAGGCATCGGGTGATCAGGTTAGTTGAACCATTCAATTTTTCGAGGTTGAACAATGTTGGCGTGCAGCACGCTAATGGGTCATATTTGGTGTTTTTGAATAATGACACTGAAGTGATCTCGCCGGAGTGGATCAACGCGATGTTGGAGCTTTGCTCCGTGAAGGAAGTCGGTATAGTCGGAGCCAAGTTGTATTACCCAAATCGGTCTATCCAGCATGCAGGCGTGGTTCTTGGAATCAAAGGGGTTGCGGGCCATTCGCACAAGTACTTTCCCGGCAGGAATCGCGGATACTTTGATTCATTGGTGTGCATTCGGAATTATTCTGCAGTCACCGCTGCCTGCATGATGGTTCGCAGAGACGTCTTTGATGCGGTCGGCGGCTTTGACGAGGAGCTTCGAGTCGCGTTTAACGATGTGGATTTTTGTTTGCGAGCCCGTCAGAAAGGCTTCAGGATTGTCTGGACGCCGTATGCCGAACTCTTTCATCACGAATCAGCGACCAGAGGACGCGCACTGGACGAGAAGGAAGTCGAATTTATGAAACGGCGATGGGGTGCAGCCTTGCTGCACGATCCGTACTATAATCCCAATCTCACTCTCGACCATGAGAACTTCAGTATTCGGCTCTGACCGGAGCTTGCTGTCTAGCTGAAGCTTAACAGCATAACAATGCAAAAACTTTCACTCACCCCGATCCTCCTCTCCGGAGGCGGCCGTAGCGGTAGCACACAAGTAATGTCGCTGCTGGGATCTGACCCCGCGGTAGCTTTCGACCGACATTTTCCGTATGAGAATCGATACTTAACTTATTTCGCAAAGTTTGCGTTGTTGCTGCAACGCCCCGACTTGCACCAGTTCCTCGACCCGGAGCAGCTCTTTGATTTTGACTATCTTGGGTTTGGAGGAAGTAGACCTTGGCCGACGTACGTCCCTCCATACAGCCCATATGTCTACCTTCCACGCCCAGACACCGGCAACTGGATAACAAAGGTGTGGGAGCTGTTCTGTAAACGCACAATTCAACAGAAGCCTGAGAGCGCGTTTTATGCAGAAAAAGCGCCAGTCTGGTTGGCGCCATTGTTGCGGCAGTTTATGCAGTGCTTCACGATATACAACTTTCGAGATCCGCGTGATATTTTTATATCCACCAACGCCTTTATAAAAAAACGTAATTCGCTCGGTTTTGCACGTTCTGCAGAAGCTACAGATCGTGACCACGCACGCCGCCTTGCTCACGCTTTCTTGTACACCTTCGAGAGTTATTATGCTGATCGGAACCGCGACGACACCCTGTTACTTCGATATGAAGATTACGTATTGAACCGGCCTGAGGTGATCGAGAAGCTTCGCAAGCTTACCGGTGCCAAAAAGATATCTGACACGAACGAGCCATATTTGAGCGAACACGCGACCGCCCGAGACGTAAACCAATCGGTCAAGCGTTGGGAAAGAGAAGCTATTCCGCAAGAAGTTGTTGCGCTTCTGGAGCAACATTTACAAGAAGAGATGCCGGCATTGGGATACCCCCTGTCATTAGGGCAGCCCAAACATCCAGTCAGATCAATTTCTTTTGCCGAAGGCCGCGCGAAATTAACTGCAATAGATCACTCTTCTCACGGCTACCTGGAGCAGAAGCCCGATTATGCCGAAGCGCACATCGGAGGACCGGACTTTCACATATTTTTACCCTTTGACTCGTTCTCAGCCACTGAGGTCAAGGAAGTGTGGATATGTGTAGGGGGCGAGATTGGCCGCATCTTCTCCCTCTATTGGCGTGGACGCGACACACGGTTTTCCGAGACCTGTTGCATTAATCTGGCGTACGAGCCCTCGGCTCATTGGACGATTCTGTCATTTCCGGTGGGCGAGCATCCCGAATGGTCAGGAACCATTACGAATTTGCGACTGGACTTGTTTAATAGCTTGGTTAAACCTCACAAGGGAATTGGCCGTATTCGTTGGGTGAGGCTTATTGACCATTAAGAGTTGAGCTACTGGCCGTTGCCTTTGAAAACCACCTGGATTGTCTTGAGCAGGATTTTGCAATCCAGTCCCAGGTTCCAGTTATTTATGTATTCAAGATCGAGCGCCATCTTGAGGTCGAATGAGGGGTTAAGACGTGCTTTGATTTGCCACAGACCTGTCACTCCCGGCGGCATGTCCAGAGTGCGCATGTCCTGGGGGCGGTAATAACGAATCTCGTCCGTATCCGGTGGACGAGGCCCCACCAGACTCATATCACCAAGGAAGACACTCCACAGCTGCGGAAGTTCATCCAGGCTGAAACGGCGCAGCCACTTGCCAGATCTGGTAAGGCGGGGAGCGGCTGCAACATTAAAGAAGGGAGAATATTGCAGATCCTGTTCTTTGGTTTTGGCTTCGCCAACCATCGTGCGAAACTTATAAAAAATGAAATGCCGGCCCTTCAGGCCAACACGAGTGGATCGGTCTAACACGTCGCCATGCGTATCTAACCGGACAATCGCGGCAATAACCGCCAATAGAGGGCTCAAAAGAATCAGTGCAAAGCCGGCAAAGAACATATCGGTAGCGCGCTTTACCGCGAGCCTGATCGCAACCGGCCTACCGCGTGTGACTGCGACAGGAGAATCGTAGACTCGCTGTGCTGATGAAATCTGCGATTCGCGCGGGGAATTCATGCTATGGTCAGCCGCACTTTTTTCAGACAAAGTGCCCGGCCGGAACGGTCTGTGGTTGATTAATTAATTCCTGGTAACGCGCAATGGCATCTTCGGGATCTCCATCCGCAATGATCTCTCCAGAGTGCACCAGCAGCACCCGATCGCAAAACTCCCGCACGCTGTTCGTGTCGTGAGAGACGAACAAGATGGTCTTGCCCCGGTCCCGGAAACTGCGGATGCGGTCGAAACATTTGCTGCGGAAGCCGGCATCGCCGACCGCTAAGATTTCATCCACCAGGAGGATGTCAGGATCTACAGCAGTGGCCACGGAGAATGCTAACCGCATATACATCCCTGAAGAATACTGCTTGATCGGAGCATCAATGAAGTCACCTATTTCGGCAAATGCAATGATCTCCTCCTCCAGGGCCTTTATTTCCTTCTTGGTCAGGCCCAGCAATAGGCCGTTTATGAGAATATTTTCCCGCCCAGTCAATTCGTGGTGGAAGCCGGCGCCTAATTCAATCAGGGGAGCAATGCTGCCGTCCACGTGGATGCGGCCGGCGCTGGGGGTATAAACGCCGGCGACCAGTTTCAGAATTGTGCTCTTACCCGATCCGTTCCGCCCAATAATGCCGACCGTACTTCCGTGGCGAATGTCGAATGAAACGCCTTTGAGCGCTTCAAAATTATGATATGTGGTTCGGCCTCTTAAGTAAAACTTCGAAAACGCCTCCCGCAAGGTGTCAGGCCGTTCGCGGATCACGCGAAAACGCTGCACTACATCTTTGAAACTGACTGCAGGTTGGGAAGATCGCATCTCTACCTACACGTAAAACACGAAGAGGTCCTCATAACGCCGGAAAACCGCAAAGCCGATCATAAGAGCGACCAGGCCACAGGCGACCGACATGAACACCGACTGCGGACTTGGCAAAAGTCCGTAATAAATGCTCAAACGAAATCCGTTTAAAACATAAAGCATCGGATTCAGGCGAAATAGCCACCGGTGCTTCGCGGGAATGAAATCTAAAGAATAAATAATGGGGGAGACGTAGAACCAGGCAGATAAAACAATCTGGATTATATGACTGACGTCGCGATAGAAAACATTCGCGGCGGCAAAGAAAAATGACGCCCCCAGGGTGAACAAGAATAGTCCCAACATGGGTACCGGCAGGTACAGCCAGGTCCAATGCAGAGGAAAACGGAGCAGTACGATTAAAAGCGCTAATGGAATCAATGAAAGGAAGAAATTAATGATATTGGCAATGACCGCAGCCAGGGGAAATACAAATTTGGGGACACGGATTTTCTTGAGTAGCTGCGCGTTGCCCACGACGGATTCAACCGAATAGGCCAGGGACTGGGCGAAAAAGGTCCAGGGTAGCAGCATGCTGAGCAGGAAAATCGCGTAGTGGTGAATGGAAAAGCGCATGAGCGAGCCAAATACAATCGTCAGAATGATCATGAGGAGCGCGGGATTCA
Organism: Terriglobales bacterium; assembly: GCA_035651655.1. NCBI lineage: Bacteria > Pseudomonadati > Acidobacteriota > Terriglobia > Terriglobales > Terriglobales bacterium. The sequence continues at coordinate 152,804 of DASRFG010000014.1, read as the reverse complement.
ACAATGCCCAGAGAAATCCAAGCAGGGAGCGCTTGTACCTGATGCGCAATTCCTTTAAAGCCAAGGCCCAAATGAGTTCCCGGTGACGAATCAAATCATGAACGAGCGTAAACATCGATGCTTAAGCCTTAGGTGAACAAGTATTGCTTATATCTGGTGTTATATAGGCTGTCAAACCCCGCCCTCCTCGTGAGAAGAGAGCGCTTAGTGTGCTAACCTGATGCTCCGCCTGCCCATGGTGTCGGTCCTGATCTGCACCTTTAATAGTGCGCAAGTGCTTCCCAATTGTCTACGCTCCCTGTTCGAACAGGACTACGCCTCCATAGAAGTGGTTATCGTTGACAATGCCTCGTCCGACGGAACACAAGAGCTGTTGTCCCAATTTTCTGGCCGTCTGCCTCACAGAATTGTTCTGAACGACAAGAATGTCGGCTTTTCTGCGGCACAGAACCAGGCATTGCACCTTTCACGAGGGGAATGGGTGCTCACTCTGAATCCGGATGTGGTGCTGAGTCCAAACTTTATTTCGGAGTTGCTGCAAGCCGCACACCTGGATCCAAAAGTGGGCAGCCTGTGCGGAAAGCTGCTCCGCTGGCAACCAGGCGCCGCACCGGAATTTACGAAGAAGATTGACTCCACCGGCATGTATTTTGTCCGCAATCTTCGGCATTTCGACCGCGGCAGTGAACAGCCAGACAGCGGACAATATGAAAGCCTGGAGTATGTTTTTGGGGCAACTGGAGCTGCCGCCCTCTTCCGGCGAGCTATGGTTGAGGATGTCTCGGTTGATGCCGAATTTTTTGACCAGGATTTCTTTGCCTATCGGGAAGACGCCGATCTGGCCTGGCGTGCACAATTGATGGGTTGGCGCTGCCTTTACGTGCCTTCGGCAATTGGATGGCACGAACGGCGTGTGACTCCCGCGCGTTTTCGTGAGCTGCCATTGTCGATTAACTGGCATTCCGTCAAGAACCGGTTCCTGATGCGAATGAAGAATGTCAGTGGAGGCACCTATCTTCGGTTGTTCATCCCTGTTACAGCTCGAGATCTGCTAATCGTAGGCTACTGCCTTCTGGCGGACCAGAGACTGGTGTCCGCCTTTTGGTTTGTGTGGAAAAATCGCCGGCGAACCTGGCGGAAACGTAAACAGATACAGGCGCGGCGCAGGGTAGAGGAACCCGAAATTCGGTGGTGGTTTAATGACCAGCCCACAAGCAGGGCGTTTGATAAGGGCGGCCCGACCATCTCTGTTCCGGAACAGGGCTCTTAGTTGGTTTTGGGAAAGCTCCTGGCATTTGATATCGTTGCAGCGATGCTCCAGTTTCGCAGGTTCCTTCACCATCCCTATTGGCGAGGTCTGTCGTGGTTTGGGCCTGTTATTGGACTGGGCGGACTAATTTTCCTGCTCTTTCTAAATCGAACAAACTGGCTGGTGGTGCCAATAACACAGCAGACTCCATCCAACAGTCCGCAATTTCAGGTTCCCCACGGAAAACTCATTATTGGTAATCTTGATGGCATGTTTGATTCGCGATTACCGGATGGCACGGGCGTAATTACAATTCAGGCGGGAGCCTCCATCAGGCTGTTCGGTTGGGCGGCTTCTACGAGCGATGCAACACCGATAAAGCAAATTTCAGTATGGGTAAATGACACCATGGTCGGAAAGGAGACTCACTTTTTTGAACGTCCCGACGTCGCCTCCGCCTATAGACGGGCTGATTTTGCAATGAGCGGATGGGAGACCGAGGTCCGTTTGAAGGGAGTAACCGCAGGAACGTATAGGCTCTCCGTACAGGCAGTAGCCACTGACGGCAAAACTGCGATCTTGTCCCAGCTCCGCCTTGTTGTCATGCCATGAAACCCTCTCCAGCGGGAACAACCACGGCATTTCATAGTGGCTCGGCGATGGACGATCAGAGTCAGCCCATCACGTCTGCCGATCAACCTCAGCGTCGTAGTTCGTTGGTTATGACGTTGACATGGATTTACGACAGGCTCGATTTTGTAGTCGGGATACTTCTTGTCGCGGGAATCAGCATCGCCATCTTGGCGATTCCACGCGCCCCGATTGTTGTCGGGGCGATCAATTTCATAGACCAGTCCTGGCTACTCGATTTGGTATTTAAGACCCGGCAAGGGGTTTGGCTCGGTCGAGATGTCGCATTTACTTACGGGCCAATTGCCCAGCTGCTCTGGGGCTTGTCTTCGCGTATTCATGGCTTATCCCTCGGATCGGCTTTCAAATACGTGGAGTTCCTTCCGTTCTTGTATGTAGTAATCGCCGATATTGCGCTCGCCTTCCTTCTGCTGCGTGGTCATCCCGCCTGGAAGAGGGCCTTCTACATACTGGCTTTGGTCGTGTTCTGGCAATACTTTGATTTTCGGGTCTCCACTGCGCTCTTACTGTTTGCAATGTCGCTTTACCATTTCGACAAGGTCCTCACTCCAGGTAACAAAACCCTCTGGCGCAGTGTCTTGGTTGCCTTGCCGTTAGCAGCTTCTTTTTTGGTTTCAACCGACACCGGCGTGTATGCCGTAATTGGGCTTGGACTAGTTGCAGGATCGCAGCTGATTTGTTTCAGAGCAGAACGCCTAGCCCTGAAAAAGATCCTGCAATTTGCTTTTTTAACAGGAGCATTTCTTGCCGTGTGGATGTTTCTCATTGGTGCTCTCATTACCAGGTCTAGCACGCGATTTTGGACCATCTCTTTAGCTAATATCGAAAACTATCGATGGTCTGTAGCTTTTCCAATGGTCCGCATGAAGGCGCAGTTTGTTTCGACGTTTATTGTGTCGGGGGTAATTGCGATTCTCGCCTGGATCTGGCGCGACCCGGGGGCACGCAGCATTTCCCGTAAACCCGTTTTTATATTATCCGCAACTGCGTTTAGCTCTCTTTTTTTACAATCGAGCATCGTGCGTGCTGATTGGGGTCATGTTGCTTTTGGTCTTTCCCCGGCGATTGCTCTTTCGGCCGTCATCCTCATGGGGTCAGAGAAACGGTCGCGTATACCTTGGTGGGACGACGGTCCGGTTTTTCTTGCTTTGGTAATGACCGCACTATTCACCGGACCGACTCCGATGTTAGTCCCCAAGACGCTTGCGGCAGACATACAAAGGTACCGTGCTCCGGAGACACATACCTGCCCGTCGAACACTTTTTATCTCGACGGCGCCTGTCTCTCTTCCAGAGATTTTTCACAACTCAATGCTGTTTCCAATTACATTGACAGTCATTCAGCGCCCTCGGATTCGGTGTTTATCTTTCCTTACGAGAACGTATATGCGGTCACCGCAAAGAGAGTTGCTGCCGGCGGAGTGCTGCAAAATTATGCAGCCATGGGAAATGTATTGATTCAACATCAGATCGCGTCGCTTGAAGCGCAAAAACCGCCACTCGCAATATATTCTGCGGATGGATTGGCAAGCGGGCCTGTGGATGGAGTTCCGAATTTGACCCGTACTCCCGAAATATGGCTTTACCTTCAAGCACACTATCGAACCGAATCACAGGTTCGCGCAGGTGTGCTTGTCCTGCGCCGAGACGACACACGTCACAATAACTGGGCTATGGATTCGACCGAATTGCCGATCAACTCTGTTTCGAGACCGATTGACCTTCGGCATGCGGACGAGGTTACTGTATCTGATCACATTTTATGGCCAGCAGATGCTGACCTCCTGAAGATTTCATTGTTGCTCGACTATCCACTCTCCTGGCACCTGCGAAAACCATGGCAGCTGTTGGTGGAGGTCCACCGCGCCGACGGAACCGAGAAAATTGTTCCCGCGATCGTTCCTCCTGGTCGGTTATCTGAAATCTGGATATATCCGTGGATGGAACAACAGCTCAAAAACTATTTCTCATCGAGTACCGCGGAGTGGCGCTTAAATGGCAGCAGATCTCCGGTGACCGAATTACGGATCAAGGTCAAGCGGATGGACTGGATTTCTGTAAGACCCTTGAATATTAGGATCGACAAATTGCAGGCCGTAAAGCTGTCTCTCCGTTCGACCCCAAGTGCGGGTACAGATGTCTCGACCTACTGAGCCCTGCCCGGAGCTTAGGATGCCCCCTCCCACCCTAAGCTTACGTTCATACAAATCCTTACTCGCGAATATCGAGAACGGAAGGCTTCTTGAGATCACAACCACGATCCTGTCATATGCCGTGCTGCTGGGCGGCCTGGTCACCATCGCGGTAGCCGTGCGTTTGTCTTTTATCGCCTATATGCGTGTGCCGTTCGCCGACATGTGGTCGGCAATAGACAGCATGGCGAAAACACCACCCATCAAGTGGCTCTGGTTGCAACATAATGAGCATCGTATTCTTATTCCTAAACTATTCTTGTTGGCTGATTTCAACTTTTTCAAGGGGAGGGAAGATTTTCTCCTGATTTCAATCTTTGTAGTTCAATTAATACATTTTGTGCTATGGCTATGGATTCTCCGCACCATTATTGGATTGCGCGGTTCTGGGTGGCGAACCGCAGCCGGAATTGCTGGATTGTGCTTGTTCTCCACGTTGCAGGGAGTGAATTTTACTTCCGGATTTCAGATCCCATTCGTGCTGCTCAGTCTGTTTGTTACGGTTGCCGTAAGCTCTTTGCTGCTTCGAAAACAGAGCAATGCTCACCATGCTGGTCTGGGTTGGAGGCACGTCTGCCTTGGGCTGTCGGCCGGGGCAGGTGCGACATATTCGCTGTTCAATGGAGTACTGATTTGGCCGGTCTTAGTCACCATTGCAGTACTTCAACGGCTTTCAAAGAAGATGGTCATGGCAATTGGGATCGCTGGAACTCTCGTCAGTGTCTCCTATCTCTACCATTTCAACCGTGCGCCTGGGAGTTCTGACCCGCTGCGCTCATTGCATGCACCTCTGCGCATTGCCGAATACATAGCAAAATATCTGGGAGCACCGATTATATGGTTGGCGCCCCACTTGGTTATGATTTGTGGTTGTCTAGGTTTAGGCGTAGCCGCGTACATTTTTAGGAACGCTCTGGATCGTTCCGAGCGCGAGCCAACAACTTTGCTTGTTCAGGCTCTCATCCTTTTCTATATGGGTACGGCAGTTGTCACAGCTTTGGGAAGGCAAATCCTCGGCTCTGATCAAGCATTATCTTCTCGGTATCAAACGTTCACCCTGATATTTTGGATGTCCATTGGCCTCTTGCTCGTGAAGCACGCCTCACAGAGCAGCCGTACTTTACTCTTGGGACTTCAGCTTGCGGTCCTTACCTTGATGGTCCTTGGTGCCACTCGGCTCGACTTCTCCAAACAGCCGGAACGGCTGAGAGCGTTGCGAGCCAATACCGCCTCGCTTGCGATTCTTACAAACGTATTTGATCAAGAGACACTGAAGGCCGTATTCCCATTTCCGGAGTTCATTCCTCAGGTTTCACCCTTCTTGAAAGAACGTGGACTCTCGCTATTCTCAACTGACCTGGCAAAACATCTTGATCAACGTCTTGAGGAAGCTTACTCTCTTCGGTCTGAGCCGTGCTTGGGAGGTCTGGATCCGGCGAGTATTGTTGGCGCGAATTCGCCTCCGGGATTACGAGTGTCTGGCTGGACTTGGGACCCAATCAGGCAAGAAGCCGTCTCCCAGATTGTTTTTGCAGCTGAAGGTAAGATTGTAGGGTATGGCGAGCCCGGATACGTGCGGCCGGGATTGAAAGAACGATTTTTTAGGGACAAGGCACAATATGCTGGCTGGGTGGGATTTGTGAAACCTATGCAACGAAGTTCGCCAGTCCTGGTATACGCGGTTACGAAGGGCGGGCATGGCGAACTATGCCGAGTGGAACGCCTGTCCATTTCTCCCAACAGGCCGAATTGATGACCGTCTTAAATAGCCAGGCTACCTCTGGGATGGAAAGGCGACAAGACAAGTCCAAGGAAATTGGTTTTTTCAACCGTCACGCGACGGAAGCCGAATACAACGTGTTTTCTGAGCGCAGTAATCATCGGCTAATAAGCAAGTGCCTGGAGTTGGCAAAATTGAGACCGCCAGGGCGCGTGGCTGACCTTGGATGCGGTTCTGGAGTATTCAGCGCAATCCTCTCAGAAAATGGTTTTGATTGCCTTGGCCTCGACATTTCATACGGCCTCGTAGCTCTGGGACAACGCCTTCGTCCAAATATCAGGTTCCTGACCGCTGACATCGAGGCCCTGCCACTTCCGAGTTGCTCGCTGGACGGTGTCATGCTAAGCGGCGTGGTTCATCATTTGCCCGACCCGAGAGCATGCGCCCGGGAAGTGTTTCGGGTGCTGAAGCCAGGCGGAGTTTTCATGGCTTTCGATCCTAACCGGATGAATCCCTTCATGTATCTGTACCGTGACCGCTCTTCACCGTTCTACAGCAGCAAGGGAGTTACGGAGAATGAGCGACCGGTTCTCGCCTGGCAGGTGAGGCGGGTTTTTTCGGAGGCTGGATTTGAAGTTCGTAGTTCCTATCTTTCCGGGTTGTCCTACCGATATGTGGCCTCCTCGCTCGGACGAGTATTTCTGCCGGCATACAATTTCCTGGATTCTGTGTTTTTTCTGCTGCCCTTCCTGAAGAATTTCAGCTCGTTCGTGCTGACGACTGGCGTGAAAAAGACTTGAAAACCTCAAAGACGAGGATTGGTATCGTCGGGATAGGCTTCGGCGAGCGAATTCTCGCTCCTGCCTTTGCACTGAATTCGAGCTGTGAGGTGAGCGCAGTTTGCGCTACCACGCAAGACCATGCTCTCAGCGCGGCCCGACGTTTGGGAGTTGCCAAGGCGTACCACGATTGGCGATCTCTAGTAAATGACAGCCAAATCGATGCACTCGCCATAGCAACGCCACCCACGGTACAGCCGGACATCGCGATCCCCGCGTTGCAGTGTGGCAAAGCCGTCTTTTGCGAGAAACCGGTCTCCACCTCGACTGAGGCTGCCAGCGCCCTAGTGGCAGCCGCCAATAAAGCGGGGGTGGCCAATATGGTGGACTTTGAATTTCCTGAAATTCCACTTTGGAGCACGGCCAGGGACATTGTAAACAGGGGCGGCGTCGGGACAATCCGCCATGTCATCGTCAATTGGCAGGTGGAAACATATGCCATTCGGAAGAGGCTGAGTTCCTGGAAAACCGATCCATCGCAAGGGGGCGGTACTCTTTTTTCTTTTGTTTCACATGTCTTTTATTATCTGGAATGGCTTCTGGGTCCGATTCGAGATCTCTCCTGCACCTTGTTCCCGCTTAGATGTGAGCAAGATGCGCCGGAGTTCCGCGATGCCTTCGTCACTCTCGTACTCCGACTTGCCACGGGCACTCCCGTGTCGGTATCAGTGAGCACCGGCGCGTTTTTGGGAAGTGGTCACTCGCTGGAGATTTACGGCGATTCTGGCACGCTGAGCTTGCGCAATGAGACGTCTGACTATATCAGTGGTTTCCGGCTTTTTCATGGAACTAGAGATTCCAACCGGTTGCAGGAGATTGCGGCAGCAGGCGAAACTTTAGGCCCGGGGCGAGATGGACGAATTGATGCAGTGGGCAAACTGGTGAATCGTTTTGTGGATTGGATACAAACGGGGAATGCGAGTCACCCTACGCTGAAGGATGGGCTGCGGGTGCAGACTCTGCTGGAGTGCGCCTTAAAATCTCACTCTACTGGCAGATTTGTGAGTTGTGAAGGATGAGCAACCACGGTGAGGGCGTCGGACTTATTCATGCCGGAGCTTGACGTCGTCATACCGGTTTACAACGAAGGCTCCGGCATTGTTGCTGTACTGGAGGCTTTGGAAAGCTCAGTCCAAACACCGTTTAGAGTCCTCATCTGTTATGACCGCGAGGACGATGACACATTACCAGCACTGGCGAAATACTCTCCAGGAGGGTTGGAGATCGTGCTGGTACGCAATCGTGGTGTGGGGCCGCACGACGCGGTGATGAGTGGGTTTTGCTCCAGCACCGCGCCTGCAGTATTGGTCTATCCGGCGGACGACAGCTATAACACAGGCATCCTGGATTCCATGTATCAGAAGTTCGCTGCAGGGTGTGACATTGTGGCAGCAAGCCGCTTTATTGCCGGTGGATGTATGGAGGGCTGTCCGTGGTTGAAAGCTGTGATGGTCCGGGCCTCCGCCTTTACCCTCCATCACCTTGCCAAGATATCAACCCACGATGCAAGCAATGGCTTTCGTTTATTTTCGCGACGCGTTCTTGAGCAGATCGAGGTCGAGTCGAGCCAGGGTTTTACCTATAGCATCGAGCTGCTAGTTAAGACGCATAGGCTTGGTTGGAGAATCTGTGAAGTTCCGGCTCGCTGGTTTGAGAGGAAAAGTGGCGCCAGCCGCTTCCGTGTTTTGCGATGGGCGGGAGCATATCTGCGGTGGTATTTCTATGCGTTTGCAACAACGTATCTGCGACGAGGGCCGGAGACTGTTCCGATACGCAAAACTTCGTTGGCTTCGAGCGAGAACTCGTTCTTTCGTCAACGTTCGCAATAACTTGCTCAAGCTCTCGCTGGGGAAATTACCTTCGGCGTTGGCAAGGGCACGATGAATTTACCTCGGTATCCCTTTGCGGCCAGGTTGGAGATTAGTTCGTCTGCAATGTGCCAGGACAAAAGCAAAGCATACTCCGGTTGGTCCGCATAGAGTTTGGATTCTTCCAAGACTGGAACCAGGGTTCCCGGCATGTACTTGCCAATTTTGTATGAACCTTTGATTTCTACAACGCAATCGAGGATACCGTCATCGAGACCGACATAATTGACTAGAGTGCTGGCTCTGCTGGGAGCACCCACTCCATAGATCTTATGGTCCGCTCCCTTAATGGCGCTAAGCAGGGCATGAAGCCCGAGCTTTGATTTGACCACCTGGGCACGAAAGCGCTGTAAGTTGGCCACTGTAATTGCGCTGGCTTCAGCTGAAAGAACTGGCGCAACGCTTTCCTGAACCTTGTGCTTTCCTTTGCGTGACGCATAAACCCTGATGGAGCCGCCATGGGTGGGAATGCGACGTGCATGGATCACTTCCAGGCCATGCATATCCAACAGATACTTAAGACTGGTCAGGGTGTAATAGCGAAGGTGTTCGTGATAAATAGTGTCGTATTGCAGAGTCTCCACCAAAGACATAAAGTAGTGCGATTCGGAAATAAAGATTCCGTCATCCTGCAACAATTCCAGAATAGACTCGACGATCTCATGAACGTCTTCAATATGCGCGAAGACGTTGGTTGCGGTTATGATTTTCGCTTGTCCGTGGTCGGATCGAGCCTTCTCTGCCGCTGCCCGATTAAAAAAAGAGATGGTGGTTGGAATGCCACGAGCATTCGCCAGTTTGGCTGCATTCGTTGGTTCGATGCCGAAAACTCTATGTCCGCCATTTTGAAAATTACTGAGCAGGGTGCCGTCATTAGACCCAATATCGACGACCAAGTCTTGCGGAGTTAAAGGATACAAACTCTGGACTTCTCTGTATAGTTCAGCAAAATTCTCCCGCAGAATTCGAGTCGTCCCGCTGGTGTAGGGGTATGTCGGAGGAAACAAAATTGCGGGATCCACGATGAGGCCTAGCTGCACAAGTTGGCACTTAAGACAACGAAGGACCTGAGCCGGATACGCGGGCTGTTCCGCGGGACGGCTGCCAATCGCAGGCATAGTGTTGACCGGGGGAAGATACCCCACAAAAATAACGGGCTCGAGCTGTGGGGAATCGCACACTTGGCAGCTCTCGACCAGAACACTTCCGTTCGAACCCGCCGCGAGCTTCTTTTGCCTTAAGGTTTGCAAGGAGTTAGTCGGTTTGCAGTTGCGCAGCTTTCTTTGTGAAGGTCTCGCAGTACCAGCTGAGTGTCTTCTCCAAGCCTTTTTCTAATGAGACTTGTGGTTCATACCCGAGGCCCCGCATCTTCGTGATATCAGGACACCGCCGAAGAGTTCCGCCGGCATGGCCTTCGCCGGGAACCACCTCCACATCGCGGCCAAAATATCGGGCCATGGTCTTGGCCAGATGCTCAATGCTCACCTCGTCCTGAGTGCCAATGTGATAAATGCCGAGGTGCTCGCCTTTTTCGATGACGCGCAATACGCCGTCAATGAGGTCATCAATGAAGACAAACGCGCGTTTCTCCTGCCCGGTGCCGCGTACCGGTAAACGAATTTTACCCTTGGTCGTGCGGCTTAGCTCAAGCATACGCATCGCCAGTTGCGGAATCACATGCTCGGTCCCCATGTCGGGACCGTAAACGTTGTGTGGACGGAAAATAGTTACGTGTCTGAAGTGTTTGCGTCCGAAATTGATTGCGAGCAGTTCACTGACGATTTTGCCGCAACCGTAGCTATACCTGGGATTCAACGGATCGGGGACAGAGAGAGCGACTGTTTCATCCGTCGGAACTACCGGTGCGGTTTGATACACTTCGGAACTGGACGCCAGGGTGAGGGCAGGAACCTTGTTTTTAATGCAGCCGTCAATCACGTTGGTGATTCCCTTTACAGCTACTTCCAGAACGCGATCGGGGATCGAGTAAAAGAATTCAGTCCCATTTATGTATGCCAGGTGGCATACGCAATCCATCCCCCGAGTGGCGTGCTCCACTGCGTTTGGATCGCGGATATCACCAAGCAGAACCTCTACGTCGGCTGCAGCTTCGCCCAGTCGTTCCCTGGAACCTCGTGAATCATTATCGAAAGAGCGCACACGCCCGCCGGCCCTGACGAGGGCCTTGACCAGGGCACTTCCAATAAAGCCGTGCCCGCCTGTAACGAGAAAGGACTTGTGAGAGATACCGCTAGGCTTAGGCAACGGCACTCTTCCGCTTCGGTGTGATACCCCATAAATCTACAACATCAACTCCGTCCGGAAAATGCAGCTCCCTGTAGGCTGAGTGCGGAACCGCAACGATCGCAATGTCACAAGAAGCCACCAACTCCTCTTTTGTCACGAAACTTTCGTCGCGGACAAACTCGTCAGAACAGATTACTTTGGCTCCGTGAAATCGAAGGATTTTGCTTAGCTTGTATGACAATGATTCGCGAGTATCGTCAATATCCGCCTTGAAAGCCATGCCCAGAATGCCGACGCGGACACTGCTCAAGTCATAACGCGCCTTCAGGCTCTCGACCAGGAAATTCGGCAGGCCTTCGTTGGTAGTCATTGCAATATGGCCAAGCATGAACTTGTCGTTGCTGAAGGCGAACAGCTGCATCGTGTCTTTCATTAGGCAGGGACCGGCGGCAAAACCTGGGCGAGGCAAGTCACGCATCCGGGGATAGTCTTCCTTCAATCCCTCCAGAATTCGCGTGTAGCTCATGCCCGCTGATTCAGCAATCATGTAAAACTGGTTCGCGGCTGCGAACTGGATATAACGATACGCATTGCAAAACAGTTTCGCGAACTCGGCCTCCATCGGGAGCATACGGACAATCTTGGGAGCAATCTTAGAAAAAAGGCGGGCGGCCGATTCTTCAGCTTGGAGCGTAGTTCCGCTGACAATCTGAGGAAGACTTGAAATTTCCTTAATTGCCTGCCCCTGAACAACGCGTTCCGGGCAAAAGGCGACTCTAGGCTTCTTGCCACGGGACTCGAAATAGCGCTGTAGAAAATTAGTTACACCGGGGAACACGGTTGAACGCAGCACAATCGTCTGATCGTCCGAGATGTAGGGCAGAATTGCGTCAATGCAATCCGTGATTGAACGCATCTTAGGATTGTGGAACTCATCAATAGGCGTGCCCACAGTCAAGACGATATACGGAATATTTTTCAGTTCGGCAACGTTCTCAGTAAGACTGAGGAGGCCATCTGCCAAGACCTGCTTTAGGAGTGCCTCGCCGCCCTCTTCGCAAAAAGGCAATCTGGCGAGTGCCAGTTGTTTCATAGCTTGAGAGTTGATGTCATAGATCAGCGTCGGCAGGCCCTTTGCCGCCATCACCATAGCGAGCGGCGCGCCCACGTGCCCCGCTCCTCCAACAACGCAGACAGCGAATTTTTTAATCGCGGGAGAGATGGGCCTACGATTGTTGGTTCTTCTGGAAGGCATTTAACAATGACGAGCGCCAGGTTTCGAGTAAGAATACACGTTTTTAGCCAAAGTGCTCAACTGAACGTAGATTTTAGGGCCGTTTCCCCGGTGATGCAGGCAGCTCTATAAACCAGCCGGGCGGGTTGACCGGGATGAAGAATTCCGGCGTGGGTTTTCCCGATTTCTTGTCATTTCTCCACGAGCTTATCTGTGCGGCGTTGTTCTTCCAATGCAAATCCGCAAACTGCGGGATTCGAAAATTTCCGTATATTCCGCCAGCAAAAATGAGGATGAGCAGAGTGCATCCCCAAGCCTGGCTGCGCAGGGCGACTCCACGTTCCAATCCCAGAGCAACCAGATAAATCACCAGGCACGATCCTAAAAAAAAATAGCGTTCACCGCGGTCCGGGATTTCGGCAAGGCTGGCAAAAGGCAACAGCCCTGGTCTTACAATGAGGGGTAGAGCTGTTGCGGCGATTATCAGATACGAGGCTGCGAGTACCCTAACCCGCTCCTCTTGTGCGATGCGCAGCCACAGCCAGGTGAAAAGCGAGGATGAAATTGCAGTCGTTAGAAAAACTGTGCTCATGTAGCCTGCTCTTGCAGTTCTTACAACCCATGGTATTCCCATGATTACTTGCAGCAAGATTTTGTAACTCAATGCCATAAACAACGCGAAAACCACCGCATCCGCACTTGGCTTGGAAAGTGGTATCCCGCGGCGCGAGAAGACCGCGAATGCGGATTGCAGGAGCCCACCCAGTCCCATCGCAGTGGTAAACCAGCCAGCGCGGGTCCGTTTCTGTAGAAGTCGGTAAATCCCTATCGGAATCACGATCACCAGGATCGGCATACAAAGGCCAATTCCCATCGCCAGCAGCAACCATAAACACCGACGCAGGAGACCGTGCGCATCCGGCGGCTGAGCGACAAGTAAGATTCCCCCTAACAGTACGTACCACTGCGAATTTGCTAAATTCCCAACTAATTCTGCTGAATGAATACCTGAGACGACGATCAGGCACAAAGTACACCGCATCCAGTCCGAAGAAATGTAGGTTCGATATCGTGGTAATGCGAACATTGCGCAACACACGGAATCGATCGTCAGCGCTGAAAGATCGTAAGACAAAGGGGCGTAACGCACTGGAAACAACGAAGAGAATGCAGCAACAACTCTCCCCAGGGGCTGAAAATATCCTTGGTAGGGCGTGCCCAACGCATGGAAAAAGCTCTTCACCAGTTGGTCGCGAAAGAAAAGAGTGCCATCCTCGGCCCAAAATTGTGGATTGAGAAGACAATCCGGCTTTCGCAACACAAAAATGAAGAAAATCGTGACGGCGACGATCACGAAATTGCGGTAAGGGGCGGTGCCACTCTGCTCTAATGGCTCAGCTTGCGGCACGGCGCTGCTCATGTGCACCGTTGCTCCCGCACCCAGTTCAGCGGCAGGTGAATCGTGGTCACTTCACCATCCTCATCGCTGGTCGAAGCCCGTCGAAATTTAGCGCACCAACCGCACCCAACGGATGCGCCCCGTTCCGACGTTTTGCGCGTCATTGGCATTGCTGTTAAACAGGTGGAGGCGCAATTGGGCGATCTCGCCCTTCCACTCCGAATGCGTTTGTACCGGAAATGTTAACAGCCTCCAGTGGGGAGATGGCAAGTGGGCAAGATGGATCGCGGCAATCTCAGAAAATTGGCTATCGCGCCTCCGCCAGTACAAGGAAAAGATTTTTCCTACGCTACCGCTCACGCATATCCATATTTCTTTCACTTCCTGAGCTGCAAACGGCACAATTGGCAGAACCAGGTGAAAGCTGGGGCCCTGGACGTGGGCCACGGCGTACTCCGCCTCCTGCTGCAGTGAACCAGGCTGCGAGTGACTGAGCTGCGCGAGGTTGATGTTTCGCTCCGCAAACGAAATATCCCGGGTAGGCTGCTTGGGATCCCAAAGAGACAGCGGATAACCAAGCATTGTCATTCCTTCATGAAGGTTCTGCTCGAGCAGTAACACGACTTCCTCAGGTATGGGTTCTGATTTCCACCTGTTCACCGAATGCGACAGGTCCTTCGCGGTCGCGTGGTCGCGCACAAAGTCTTCTCTAAACTGCGGTTTGACCCCAGTCAATGTTTCAATCCTTTTGACCACTTCCGGGCGATCGGACGCGTAATCTTCATAACGCACCAGCTGCGTGTCCTGGCGATGGCGATCAGCGAAATAGTTTTCAAAAGTTTCAATGAAGGCACGCGCTAAACTCCGCGCATGATCCAGATCTGTGTCGCCCGCCAACCGTGCAAAACCAAGCGTGTTCCGCTTCTGCATAAACGCGTTGGTTGAGATAAATATGTCCCGCGGATCGCGTAAGTTATAAATGGTGAAGCACGCGAGATATTGGCGAAGTACCGGCGCCAGCCAGTTGGGGGCCTTTTCCGCATAAAACAAAGCCGCCGGGACTTGGCGAAGAACGTCGCTACAAAATCTTTTCCATAAATCGCACACCCAGCCAGAACCGTTGGCGAATGACTCCCTGGCGTTTGGGTGGTAGACATTGGGACTGTTGATGCGGTGTATGATCCATGGCGGTTGGCCGCCGACTCCGGCGTAGTTCAAGTTGTAAAGCTGCTCCGCGTCGACGTACTGATGCAGATCTGGACGTTGCATCAGCTGGGTAAACTTTACCAAATATGTAAGATAGCGGCTCTCATAGGGAAACTCCCTATAGAACACCACACGTTGATCGGAGCCGAGCAATGCCATAAGGGCGGTACTACCGCTCCGGCCTCCTCCAGAAATGAGAATGGGGGTCAATGTTTCCATGGACGCCAGGATCAGCAGATAAACTTATCACGAATGCAATCTGCACAAGATCCATGGCCGCGGGGCACCCTGTGCCCTGAAGCGCACGTATCGGTAAGAGCGCGTGCGCCAGGAACATGAATAAAAAGATTCGAAACGAAGCCAATGAGCTTAGCTGACCCGGTTCTAAGAGGTGTTCAAATCCGTCCGTTTTTTGCCATCCTGCCTATGTGCTCGGCGGCGCGATAGGCGAGCGCCTGGATGGTGCAGGTGGGCTGGTTGCGGCCGGCTGAGACGAAACTGCTCCCGTCAACAATAAACAAATTGGGAATGTCGTGGGCGCGGTGGTACTTGTCCACCACCGACTGCTGGGGATCGTTCCCCATGCGGCAGGTTCCCATGAGGTGCACGGAAGTGGTTATGTCGTCGGGAGTATCGGCCCATTTTTTCTTGGCGCCTGCGGCGTCCAGCAATTCCAGGGCACGTTCCCGGAAGAAGGCCATATTCTTCAGATCGTCAGGGTGATTCTTGTAGGTGACGCGCATTGCCGGAAGGCCCCAGGCATCTTTCATGCCTGGATCAAGGGTAATGGTGTTGCTCTCCATGGGCAACGTGGTCAGATGACACAGAATCATCATGCTGCGAGTGTAGTTTTCTTTCAGCGCTTTTTTAAATTCCGAGCCCCAGCGCGGAACGTCGGGCGGAAGTCCGTAAAGTGCAAAGCCGATGGGGTAAGCGTCAAAGCGCGCATCCAGGCCGCCACCACCATAAAAACCACGCTTCGGGTCTGCGTCATAAAAATCCTGCACTACACGGGTTACGACCACGCTCTTGTACTCGTTGAGCGGATGTTCGAAGGTACCTTCGGCGGCCTGACCACAATCAAACATCAAATATTTGCCGACCAGCCCACTGGAGTTAGCGAGACCGTCGGGAAACAGGTTGGATTTTGAGAGCAGCAGCAGGCGCGGAGTCTCTGCTCCGTTGGCGCACAACACTACCGCTTTCGCTTTTTGAAAGATCTCTTGTTTTTGACCATCGAAATAAATCACGCCGTCCACACGCCCGCGACGGTCAGTTGAAATTTTCCGCACATAACTGTGAGGACGAATTTCGCAGCGGCCTGTTTTCTCCGCAACTGGAATAACGCTGGCCAGCGTGCTCGATTTGGCTCCGAATTCGCAGCCCATCAACTCGCAGTAGCCGCAGTGACCGCATTGCGACCTGCCCTGATAGGGCTGCGAGAGAATTGCCATGGGCGCCGGATAAGGGTGCCAGCCCAGCTTGCGCGCCCCACGTTCCAGCAACGCACCCGAGGATTTGATGGGCAGTGGCGGCAACGGATAGGGCTTGGACCGAGGGGCATCGAAGGGGTTGGCACCCGCAAGGCCTGAGACGCCGATGTCCCACTCAGCTTTGCTGTAATACGGTTCAAGCTCAGCGTAGGTTATGGGCCAGTCAGAAAAACCGGTGCCCGCAATCGGCCCCCAGCGGCTGCGTTCCATAAAATCAATTTCGTGAAAGCGCCAGTAATTAGCGGTGAAATGGACTGTCCCACCGCCCACGCCCTGGCCGTATTCGACGGTGGGAGCGATCACCGCTTTGTCTTTGGCGGTCTTGCGGAAAGTGTTCGGCTGACGCTCGTGATTATTGGTAAGCACCTCTTGCCCGATGTACGGCTGCTGCCAATTGTTCCGCGTCTTCAACTCGTCATGCTGAAAGTCTTTACGCCGGAAATACGGTCCCTGTTCCAGAACGACTACCTGAAAACCGGCTACGGAAAGCTCTTTGGCGACTACCCCGCCGGCAGCACCAGCGCCGATGATCACAAAGTCAACGGGGGTACCGACTTCAAATTTGGTCATGACTTAGGGTCCGATACGGGGTCGGACTGAGGCTTGTTCTTTGTGTATTCAGCGTCGTAGTAGCCGAAGGGAGGTTCGTAGAAGAACTGGTCTTCAAAGCCCAGGGTCTTCCATCCGATATTGTTGTAGTTGCCGCCGTACTCGGGATTGGCAAGAAATCCCATAATAGTGTGTACTCGTACGGTCTCGAAAAAATCAGTTTTCTCGATTGTCTTGAGCAACTGAATTTGTTGCGCTGAACTCAGACCGGAAAATTTCTTAGCAGCCGGGAACATTTCGTGGGTTTTGAATTCGAGCTGCTTCAAGCCTTGCGGATAGAGAGACTGCTTCTCGCGCTCGAAAGTTGTAAGAGCACGATCAATGAAGTAGACGGTCCGAGCTTCGCGTGCCCCTGGCCCGTCATCGCTAGGGATGATTTGGGAAGCAATGGCTTCGACTTCCAGAGCCTGTTCCGCAGAAAAAAAGTCGAATTTCAGTGTCCCGGTTGCTTGCGCCATGCTGTGCGCGTGGCGTTCGGCCTGCAGAATGGAGGGCCAGTGCATAGCCAGCCATGCCGAACTCAGCCCGGAAATGGAACTCATTATGAACTGCCGACGTGAGGCTGTTGCTTTTTCCACAGCTTTCCCCTGCTACCGTCCGATTGAAGATTGTGAATTGCGGCGAATCATAGCACAGGGACAATGGCTCTGCGCCGGCAGTACACAACATTGTCCAGTTGCCGCTCGAGTAATTGCAGTAGATTGAGTCCGTCAGGCCGCTCATTCTTTGTGCTTCAGCTTGTAACGGGAGGTTCCTGTCGGCGCGGCACTTGCGATTGCGCAACACGCGTCCCGGAGACGAAGAATGCTTTGCGTTTTTTCTCTAAGTGCCTTAGACTTCCCGCCGATTCTTTCTTAGCTTGAAAGGGCGACATCATGGCCACAACACGAAGGAGTTTTCTTGGAACTTTGGGAGCTGCGGCTGCCATTGGCGCGGTAGGGGGAGGTAAGTTTGCCGAGGCAACGAAAGGTGAACCTATGTCCGGCAAATCCCCTTCAGCTTCCACTGACAAGGTCCTGTTCTGGGTGGCAGCCCTCACCCCCTGCGACAAGAATTTGAAATTTGACGAAGGCATTTATGCCGAGGAGATGGCCTATCTCAAGCAGGCCGGCGCGGATGGGGTCGTGGTGCTGGGGACAACGGGTGAATACCCATCTTTTTCAGTGGCCGAGAGAAAGAAAATCGCCGAAGTCGCATTTAAGAATCGCAACGGATTGAACATCATGGTCTCGCCCGGAACCTCGAACTTCCCCGAAACCATCGAGTTGTCCGAGCATGCGCAGGCAAATGGCGCTGATGGCTTGCTGGTGATCCCGCCGTTCTACTACAAGAAGCCATCTCTGGAAGGACTGGTGAAGTACTTTTCTCTGCTTTTCGGAAGAGTGACAATTCCTATCAACCTGTACCACATACCCGATACCAGCGGCGTGCCAATCTCGCTCGAATTGCTGCACAGGTTAGAAAAATATCCGAATCTTGCGGGAATAAAAGATTCCAGCGATGACGTTCCGGAATACCAGCGCTTTGTGCATGAGTTTCCAAAGCTGAACATGCGAACCGGCACGGTGACCAATCTGAAAGCTGCGCTGGACAATGGCATGGGAGCCATACTGATGGAAGGCAATCTTTTCACCCGCGAGATCGCTGCGGTATTCGCTGCGAAGCGCGCGGGCAACAGCCTCGATGCTCCCCTGGCAAAGCTGGATGCGGCCATAAAACTGCTGGAGCCAGCCGGCGGTTATGAATTCGGACCTATGAAGTATGCGCTCAGCCTTCAGATGGGAACGCGGCAGACCTATCAGCGCCCCCCCTTTGCCGACATGACCGATGAGCAACGCACAAAAATGAAAGCGGCGGTGGAACAGCTAAAGCAGATGGCATGAGAATGACGCCACTGCCTGCATCTCACGCTGGAAATTTATTCGACCTTCTTACCTATCAATGACCGCGGCGTTAAAAGCATTGCACAGGAGGATGATGCCCCAAGGGAACACGGGTAGATGCATCTCTCTGCTGGTTTGTGCCGCTGCGTTAGTGTGCAACTCCGAATCAGCTTTGGGCCAATATCACGCAAAGCAAACCGAATGGCCCACCTACACAGCCGATCTTGCAGGCACTCGGTACCGGCCGTTCGACCAGATCAATGCCTCAAATTTTAATGACCTCGAAGTAGCCTGGCGAGTGAAGACGGACATCTTTGGCAACCGGCCGGAGTACAAGCTGGAGGGGACGCCATTGATGGTGAACGGCGTGGTGTATGCGACCGCGGGTTCGCGTCGTGCCGCCATCGCCCTGGATGCGGCGACTGGTGAACTTCTCTGGGTGCACGGCGAGCATGAGGGAGCACGTGGCGCCGCCGCTCCCCGTCAACTCTCAGGCCGCGGACTATCGTACTGGTCTGACGGAAAAGAAGAACGGATTTTCTATATCACTCCGGGATATCGGCTGATCTGCCTGGATGCGAAAACCGGGGTCCGGGTGCCCTCGTTCGGAGACGGCGGCGCGGTGGACCTGAAGCTGAATGACGATCAAACTTTCTTCCCCGACTTGACGACGGGTGAAATCGGATTGCACTCGGCCCCGACGGTGGCGGGAAACACGATCATTGTCGGCGCAGCATTCCGCGAAGGCTTTACTCCGGTTAGCATGCGCAATAACAAGGGCTACGTCCGCGGGTTCGATGTCCGCACCGGCAAGCGCCTTTGGATTTTCCACACCATTCCGAAGAAAGGCGAATTCGGTTACGACACCTGGCTGAATGGCTCGGCGGAATACACCGGCAATACCGGCGTATGGACGCAGATCACTGTGGACGAGCAGCTAGGGTTGGTCTATTTGCCGGTGGAGTCGCCGACCGGAGATTTTTATGGCGGACACCGGCCAGGAAACAACTTGTTTGGAGAGAGCCTGGTCTGTGTTGACCTGAAGACCGGCGAGCGTAAGTGGCACTATCAGTTCGTTCACCATCCTCTCTGGGACATGGATATTTCGTCGGCACCAATTCTTGCCGACATCACGGTCAACGGCAGACAGGTGAAGGTAGTGGCTGAGCCAACGAAGCAGGGCTTTCTCTATGTATTCGACCGGGTGACCGGAAAACCGGTGTGGCCGATAGAAGAGCGTCCGGTGGAGGTTGGCACAGTGCCGGGCGAGTGGTACTCACATACGCAGCCATTTCCTACCAAACCGTCTGCTTACAGCCGAAATGGCCTTTCGATTGACGATCTGATTGATTTCACACCCGCGCTTCGCGCAAAAGCGGAGGCGATTGTCTCCAAGTACCACATGGGCCCAATCTTCACTCCTCCGGTCGTCAGCAAGGTTGATGGCCCGCTCGGCACTCTTATGGTGGGAGCCGATTCCGGCGGGACAAACTGGCCGGGCGGATCATACGATCCGGAGACCCACACGGCTTATCTCTTTGCATGCAACTCCTGTCTTGATCCGGTTGGGTTGGTGGCTCCGCCGAAGAATTTTTCGGACATGAATTACGTCTATGGAACTGCCGGGCAAGAAGTGCATATGATCAACGCCGCAGGGGACAGCTCCAGTGCTGATGCGCCGAAACCCATGAAAAGGGGCAAGGCTAATGGCTACGTAGAGCTGAATGTTGATGGCTTGCCGCTGCTCAAACCCCCTTATGGGACCATCACTGCTATTAATCTCGACAAAGGCGTGATCGTGTGGCAGATCGCGCACGGAGAAACGCCGGATGCGATCAGGAACCATCCTGCACTGAAGGGGCTCCATATTCCACGCACCGGCCAGGAGACGTACAACATCGGCACGCTAGTGACTAAAACTCTTGTGATTGCTGGTGAAGGACAAGTGACTACAACGACCGAGCATCCGCGTGGAGCGATGCTGCGTGCATATGACAAGGCAACCGGCAAAGAGGTCGGCGCCGTTTATCTGCCCGCGCCACAGAGCGGGTCGCCGATGACGTACATGCTGAATGGCAAGCAGTACATCGTGGTTGCGGTGAGCGGCGGCAACTATTCGGGCGAGTACATTGCGTTCACACTGCCATCGCCAGAGGAGTGAAGACAGGACGCATCCCGACGAGATGAGAGTGATAGCAGCCAGGCTTCCCGCGAACGAAGATTCCGATACAAGGTGGAGAGTGACAGTCATCGGCCTGATTGCTATTACCTGGCTTGGTTGCGCATGTTGGGCACAACCGCTGAGCCATTCGCAAGGGGAGCCGGCACAGTCTGAATCCCGTTCGGTTTGGGATGGAGTCTATTCGGAAGACCAAGCCAAACGCGGAGAGCAACTTTTTCAAAAGGGATGCGCGTCGTGCCATGGTGAAACGTTGCACGGAGCAGGGGAAGCGCCACCCCTGGCAGGGCCTCGCTTCACTTCCAACTGGAACGGGCTTCCGCTCGGAGATCTGTTCGAACGTATTCGACGCACCATGCCGCAGGACAATCCCGGGCGGATTGGCCGTCAGAACAAAATAGACATTTTGGCTTACATCCTGAGCTTTAATAAATTTCCGGCCGGAAATACGGATCTGCCGCGACAGCCGGAATTTTTGCGGGAGATCCGGTTTGAGGCCAGCAAGCCTGAGCCAACCAAATAACGGAGGACGTATGAAGCGAATACTTCCAGTGGTCGCAATCGCCGCTGCGCTGATCGGTTATATCGCGGGCAGGGCGACGCGGCCCAGCTTGCAGCCCGTTTTGACGGGTCACCTGAATGACTTTTCGCTGATCCAGAAAGCTTTCGCGCAGAGGAATGCCGGCGAAGCGAGGCCGTTTGGCTACGACAATCCTGAAGATCCGCCGATCGCGCCCGATGCGCCACCTCCTACTCATTGGAACATTGACGACATACAGAAGGCGCACACCGAGCTGGCGGCGAGGGCGATGAAGGCGGCGAGCCAGGCGGGGAGCGGGAGCAGCCAGTCATTTGGCGGCGGCCCGGTGCATGTACAGACACGCAATTTCAGCATGTTCATGCTGTATCGGCTCCATCGAGATCAACCTGTCCCGAGCCTGACAAAAGTGAATAGCGTCTGGGACGACGCCGAACAGCATGCGGGCGTTTACGACTTCTACGTTTTTACCGGCGGAACTGGAGAGATGATTGTGGGTGGAAAAATCGCTAACGAACAAAACTTAAAAGACAAGGACGGCATAATTCCGGGCGAGTATCGCGGTCAACCTATTATCGGCGGGCAGACTTTCAAAGTTAAAGCTGGAGACTGGCTGCTAATTCCGCCGAATGCTCCACACCAACCCAAGCCCGATCCCGGCGGCTTCAGCTACATGATTATCAAGCTGAATACCGGGGTCTATCCATGGGCGCTGGTTCGTTAGTGGCCAGGCACGGACCCTCGAGAGCAGGGGCTTACTTCCCTGCCGCTGCACCTTTTGCCAGGAGTGGCGCCGGACTTCCGGACATGACAGAGGAAATCGCCCGCAACAAGCTCTCCACGCTGTGTGGTGAGTCTATGGCTCCATCCACTTGCGGATGATCACCTGCGTGCAGGACCAAGACTTTGGTAGCGGGATTGGCCTTCTTTGCCATGTAAGGCAGATGATGGCGATCGTTCTTGTCGAGGGTGTGGCCGAGAATCACCAGGTCGAACTTCTTGCGTTTAAGAGCTTCCTGAATCCCTTTGCGGCCGATCGCGGTTTCAACGGTGTGGCCGGCTTCCTTCATGTGAGACAGTTCTGCAGCAAGCGCCTTTTCATCATCTTCGCCGTACAGGATATTCAGCTTGGAAGGGTTGGACATAGGTTACCGGGTTTCGCCTCTCTGGGACACTCAGGCGATTACGGTAACAAGCCGGCAAGGCGATTAAAACGTCACCAAAGGTCAAGTCCTGCGGAGTCAATCATGCTTGAAAGCCGCGTCAAACGCGACATTTGAAGGACTTACGTCAAGTCGTCTGACCAGCGCGAGGGCCTCTGGAGCGCCCTGCTCACGGTCCATTCCGTTGTCTTCCCATTCGATTGAGAGCGGGCCCTTGTATCCCACTTGATTCAACGCGCGGAAGATGCGCTCGAAGGGAACACTGCCTCGACCGGGAGAGACAAAGTCCCAGCCGCGGCGATGATCGCCAAAAAACAGATGTGAAGAAAGGATACTGTTGCGGCCGTCGAGCACGCGAATGGATTCCTTTACGTGCATGTTGTAGATGCGATCGGCATATTCATAAACGAACGGCACGGGATCAACCATCTGCCAGTGCAGGTGACTGGGGTCGAAGTTGATGCCGAATGAGGCGCGATTGTTGATGGCTTGCAGCGTGCGTCGGGTCGTCCAGAAATCGTACGCGATTTCGCCGGGATGCACTTCGAGCGCGAACTTCACCCCAACCTGGTCGAAGACATCCAAAATCGGGTTCCAGCGGGTGGCGAAATCGCGGTAACCGTCGTCGATCATTTCTGGGGAAACCGGCGGAAACATCGCCAGCACGTGCCATATTTTCGAGCCGGTAAATCCATTCACCACCTTCACGCCCAGCTTTGCCGCGGCACGGGCCGTGTCCATCATGTTCTTTGCAGCGCGCCGGCGCACGCCTTCGGGCTCGCCATCGCCCCAGACCTCCGGAGGCATAATGCCCTTGTGACGCTGGTCAATGTTTAAATCGCAAATTGCCTGGCCTACAAGGTGATTGGAAATCGCGAAGCACTTCAGGTTGTGCTTCTTCAGAATGTCCCATCGGGTTTTACAATATCCGGGGTCGGCGAGGGCCTTCTCTACTTCGAAATGGTCGCCCCAGCATGCGAGCTCAAGCCCGTCGAATCCCCACTTGCTGGCTTTGGCGGCAAGGGTTTCCAGCGGAAGATCAGCCCATTGTCCTGTGAAAAGACAAACCGGTCGTGGCATGCATTGCTCCAGAAGTCGTGATCAAACGCAAACAAGCCTTGGAGTACGCTGGGCCGAGGCTCAGCGTACTCCGAAGAGAATATCGGTAGTCAGTTGATCGAGCCGCTCGTAGCCAAGCCCTTTGGCGGACATAGCCGTGCGATCAAAATTGTGAGCCAACAGCGTTTTGGCTCCAGCTCTGCTATAGCGGCCGACACTCGGAGGTTTCTTGGATGTCTTTGTACCTTCTAAAACCAAGGCCTTGATCTCTTTGTCGGCATTCCAGCGTGCCGCTTTTTCCTTGAGGATGAGGTACGTCCTCATGCAGCCGCGGGCAAAGTCTTTGACGCCCTCGTAATCTTCAGTGCGGTAGGCGTGCGCGTCAAAATGGCGGGGTCCATCGTATCCGACATCCTCCAGAAATTTCACCAGCCAGAAAGCACTCTTCACGTTAGCCGAGCCAAAGCGCAGGTCTTGATCGTAGCGGCCAAATGCCTGGTCGTTCAAATCAATATGAAAAAGCTTGTCCGCCTCCCAGGCTTGCGCCACCGCGTGCATGAAGTTCAAGCCGGACATGTGCTCGTGCGCTACTTCCGGATTCACGCCGACCATCTCGGCATGATCCAGGGTTGGAATCAATGCCAGATAGGCTGCGGTGGTAGCCATATAAATGTCAGCGCGTGGTTCATTGGGCTTGGCTTCCAGCGCGAACTGGTAGTCGTAGCCCTGATCAATGGCGTATTCGCACAGATAGTTAATGGCTTCCCGCAGCCGCTTTATGGCCTCGTCGGCACGGCGGCAAGCATCGGTTTCGACGCCCTCGCGTCCTCCCCAAAGCACAAAGATCTTTGCGCCGAGTTCGACTCCCAGATCCATCGCTCGCATGGTTTTTTGCACTGCATAAGCACGCACCGCGGGATCATTGGCGGTAAACGCGCCATCGCGGAACACCGGATCATAAAACAGGTTTACAGTGGCCATGGGCACGATGATGCCATTCTTCTCGCAAGCTTTGCGAAACTCTCGGACGATGCGGTCGCGCTCTGCGGGAGTGGCGTCAATTGGCACAAGGTCGTTGTCGTGCAGATTCACCCCCCATGCGCCGACTTCAGCCAACATGCGGACGGCTTCGACCGGCGGCAGCGTTGGCCGCACCACGTCGCCGAAGGGATCGCGTCCACGATTGCCGACCGTCCACAGCCCGAAGCTGAATTTGTGCTCAGGACGTGGTTGGTAACTATCTCTCGCCATAAGAACCTCTCGGAAAAATCACTAATCTGGATTGAAAACAGCCCCTCGCCCTCTCAGTTTTGCGGAATAGCTTTCAGCGCTGGATAGAGCGCACGAAAAGCCCGGTATCTCCTCTCCATGATGGCCACACTTCGGGGATCAGGTTGCACCCGTGATCCCACCCGAATCACCGCGCCACAAGCGGCATCCACTGAAGGCCAGACACCGCATCCGACTCCGGCTAACAGGGCTGCCCCATAAGCAGCACCTTCTTCCGCTTCGACGGTTTCCACCGCCCGACCGAAAACCTCCGCCTGAATCTGCCGCCACACTGGGGACCGCGCACCACCGCCGCCCACGCGAATGGTCTCTACCGGGACCTTCATCTCCTCGAAAATGGTCAGGGTATCACGCAGGCTGAAGGCCACGCCTTCCAAGATCGCACGCACAACGTGAGCGCGCGTGTGGCTGGCGGTAAGGCCCACCAGGGCTGCCCGGGCATCGGGATCATTATGCGGGGTTCGTTCGCCCATTAAATACGGCGTCCAGAGAAGCCCGTCCGCACCTGGGGGAGTTTGCGCCGCCTCTTCTGTGAGCCGGGCATAAGGGTCACGGCCATCGTCCGCACCCGCTCCGAACTGATCGCGGAACCAACGCAATGAGAGTCCCGCGCCCTGAGTCACGCCCATCAGGTGCCAGCGACCGGGCACAGCATGGCAGAAGGTGTGCACTCGGGCGGCGGGATCGAGTCCAGGACAGTCGGTAGCAGCAAAAACCACTCCGGAAGTGCCTATGGTCACGCTAACCGCTCCCGGACGAACGATTCCCATTCCTACAGCCCCGGCTGCTTGATCACCAGCACCAGCGACGACCCGGGTGCCTGCGGCTAGACCGGCAGCCTCAGCCCCGGATTTCGACACCGCGCCGACTACCTCTGGGGATTCATAGACTTTGGGCAGGAGGTGGGGGTCAATCTGCAACTCCGAAGCGACGATGGTGGACCAGCGGCGTTGAGCCACATTGAAGAGCAGAGTACCGGAGGCATCGGCAACGTCAATGCAACGTTCGCCAGTCAAGCGGAAGCGAACGTAGTCCTTCGGCAGTAGCACGGTGCGCACATGCTGCCAGATTTCGGGCTCGTTCTCGCGCACCCACAGCAGCTTGGGAAGGGTGAATCCGGTCAATGCTGGATTGGCGGTGAGCTCAATCAGTCGCCGAGCGCCGATTCTCTCGGTAATTTCCCGGCATTGTTTTCCGGTGCGTTGATCACACCAGATGATGGCCGGGCGCAGTACTTCGTCTTTTTCATCGAGCAGGACTGCACCGTGCATCTGGCCGGTGAGGCCGATTCCGGAGATCGCATCAGGCTTCAGACCGGCCTGAGAGAGCGCAGACTTGATTGCCTGGCAGGCTGCTCGCCACCAGTCTCGCGGATCTTGCTCAGCCCACCCGATTTGAGGTGAGCGGAATGGCTGGTGATCGGCTGAACCAACCGCAATCACCGTTCCGGTCTCGGAGACAACGACTGCTCTGGTACCACCAGTCCCGACATCAATGCCCAGAAGGTTCATGGGTTATCAGAAAACGGATGTAGCGCCGCCATCCTGGCGGCACGCAGAAGTGTTGATGCGCCGCAAAAATGAATCCGCGAAGACGTCAGCGGCGAAGCTTAAGCAGCCGGCGCGCGGCTTCGTCCAGTGTGGCATCGGTTTTACTGAAGACAAAGCGCACCTGCTGCGCGCCCTGCGCCGGATCACTGTAAAAACTCGATCCTGGAACCGCGGCAACCCCGACCTTTGAAACCAGATGCTTGGTGAATGCCAGATCGTCAGCAAAACCAAAACCGGCGATATCGGTCATGATGTAGTAAGCGCCCCGCGGAAGATACGCCACAAATCCAGCTTCCACCAGTGCAGAGCGCAAACGCTCGCGCCGATCGCGATAGCCATCAGCCAAGCTCTTGTAGTACGAAGCGGGCAATGCGAGCGCAGCGGCAGCCGCCTCCTGCAGCGGAGCGGGCGCGCCAACGGTAAGAAAATCGTGCACCTTGCGAATGGCGTTCGTAAGTAGTGCCGGGGCCACTGCCCATCCCACGCGCCATCCGGTAACGCTGTAGGTTTTGGAAGCACCATTGATGGTGATCGTCCGCTCGCGCATCCCGTCCAGCTTTGCCATCGAGATATGCTCGGCGCCGTCATAAATTATGTGCTCGTAGATTTCGTCGGTGATCGCCAGAGCGTCATGTTCGATGCACAAATCGCGAATTAAATTGAGTTCTGCGCGCGTGAATACTTTGCCGGTGGGATTGTTGGGAGTGTTAACGATAATAGCTTTGGTATTTGAGCCGAAGGCACGCCGCAGTTCACGCTCATCGAAGGTCCACTCACCGGCGGGATCGGCTGGCGGCCGCAATTTCACAAAGCGGGGACGGGCGCCGGCAATGATCGCATCCGGACCATAGTTCTCGTAATACGGTTCGAAGACGATGATCTCGTCGCCAGGGTTGGTCACCGCCAGGAGCGAAGAGATCATCGCTTCGGTGGAACCGCAGCAGACGGTGATTTCGGTTTCCGGATCAACGTCCAGTCCCTGCCAGACCTTCATGTGGCGGGCTATTGCCTGGCGCAAAGACTTCGAACCCCAGGTGATCGCGTATTGATTTATATCAGCGGCGATGGCTTCCTGCGCGGCACGTTTGATCTCCGCAGGAGCCGAAAAGTCAGGAAAACCCTGGGCGAGATTGATGGCACCGTGGAGCTGCGCCTGGCGAGTCATCTCGCGGATCACTGACTCGGTAAAGCGTTCGGCCTTCTCGCTTATCAAAACTTTTTTGGAGGCTGGCGTCTGCAGAATCGTTTCTCCTTTCCGCTACGGGATGCTGGCAAGAGCATCTTTGTCGCGAGCCCGTCGGACAGCATCTACCAGTGACCTCGCAGTGCCAATAATCTTTTGCAAATCACCATTGCGTAGCGCCGCGGTATCTACCAGGTCAGCGCCCACACCGAGCGCGAATGCGCCAGCACCGATGTAGTCTCCAGCATTGGATAAATTCACGCCCCCCGTGGGGATCAAGTTAATGTCGGGAAAGGGCGCCCGCAAAGACCTGAGGTACTTCGGTCCACCAACGTTGCCGCAGGGAAATATCTTTACCAACTCGGCTCCCTCGATGCTGGCTGCCATCAATTCGGTTGGCGTCAAGGCTCCAGGGATGGCCAGCTTGCCGGCAGCTTCCGCAACGCGCAGGACCGGAAGCGACAGCCCGGGGCTCACCAAAAACTCAGCTCCAGCGGCCAGGCACGATTCAGCTTGCTTAGCTGTCAACACGGTGCCGGCGCCGGTTAGCACTTTTTTCCCATATTGCCGGACCACTTCTCGGATCACAGCCACAGCGTTCGGAACCGTCATGGTAATTTCAACTACCGAGATCCCGCCCGCAAGGATGGCTTCTACAGCACGCGAGGCTTCGTCCGGACTCCCTGCCCTTACCACGGGCACGATCCCGATCTCGCCAATTCTGCGGATGACCTCGTCTCTAGTCATTATTGGTTTTCAGCGAGCGATGCGCGCCGTTTGCGCCTTCATTACTTGCAGCACCTCTTCCAGGGTCGCCATGCTGGTGTCCCCAGGCGTGGACATCGCCAGCGCACCGTGTGCGGCGCCACACTCCACCGACCATTGCGGCTCTTTGCCGGTCAGAAATCCATAAATCAAACCAGAGGCAAAGGAATCGCCACCGCCTACCCGATCGTAAATCTCCAGGTTCTTCCTGACCGGTGCCTCATAAAATCGGCCATCACAATAACAGATTGCGCCCCAATCGTTCACCGTGGCAGTTTTCGCGTGCCGCAGAGTCGTCGCCACCACAGAAAGATTGGGAAAGTCCCGTGCAACTTGCTCGATCATCTGCTTGAAGTTGGCTGGATCGAGCGAAGAGTGGCCCTCGTCAACGCCGGCAACATCGAAGCCCAGTGCGGCTGTGAAATCTTCTTCATTGCCTAGCATCACGTTAACCAGCGGCGCTAGCAGGCGATTGACCTCTTGCGCCTTCTTTTTTCCTCCGATTGATTTCCACAGTGAGGCACGGTAATTCAGATCATAAGAAATCACCGCGCCCGAACGTCTTGCCGCTTCCATGGCTTCCTTGGCCACTAACGGCGTGGTTTCTGAGAGGGCGCAGAATATGCCGCCGGCGTGGAACCAGCGGGCGCCTTCTTTATCAAAAATCTGCTTCCAATCAATATCGCCGGGCTTGAGCTGCGAAATTGCGGTGTGTCCCCGGTCAGAGCATCCGAGCGCGGCACGGGGTCCGAAACCGCGTTCAGTAAAATTCAGGCCATTGCGTACGGTTCGGCCCACGCCATCGAATGGCATCCAGCGAAGGTGCCGCAGATCCACTCCGCCTTGCAGCATCAGATCTTCTACCAAGTGGCCGACGGCGTTATCGGCAAGGGCGGTCACGATGGCGGTCCTCATGCCAAAACATCGCCGCAGGCCGCGCGCGACGTTGTATTCACCGCCTCCCTCGAAGGCTCGAAAGTGTCGCGCGGTAGCTACGCGAAAGTCGCCGGGATCGAGGCGCAGCATCACCTCGCCAAGGCTGACCAGGTCCCACTGGCACGACTCCTTATTCTTGAGCTTTAATGCGGCCATGTTCTTTGAACGCTCATTACTAAGAGCGTTGCTGCACAACCTGAGTCTTCACCGAATTTTCTTCCCGATGCGGCTGGGTAACTTCGGCCAGACGAAATCCAGGATCCACGAGCAGCCAAGCCAGGCAGCCAACCACACACATCGCGGCGGCCACCAGGAATGAAGCGGTCCAGCCAAAGCGAGCAGCGATGATGGGCGTAAGTGAGGCAGTGAGTGCACCACCCAATTGGTTTCCCGTGTTCATGAATCCAGAAACCGACCCCGACGAAGAGCCCGCAATGTCAGCCGTCACCGACCAGAAAGCGCTTTGTGACAGATACAATGCGCCAGCTCCTCCAGCGAGCACGACACTGGCGAGGCGAACGCTCTCTACTCTGGAACCCATTACAAGAAACACCGCAGCCAGGGAAATTGCCACGCTGGCAACAACGCATCTTCCCAATCGGGCACCCCGGGAGCGCGTCAGCCGGTCGCCGATAATACCACCGAGCGGCGAGGTTACTGCCATCGCGAGGAAAGGCAACGTCGCGTAAAAGGCGCTGGCCTTCAAATTCAGTCCCCGCACCTCGGCAAGGTAGATGTAAAACCAGCTGAAAAAGATCCAGGCGACATAGCCGTAACAAAAGTAGCTTAGGGTTATTGCCAGAACGCTTCTGCTGGTCAGCACGCTGGTCCAGGGAACCAGTGATGAGATGGGCCGTCGTTCGGCCGATGCCTTGAGACTTAAACCCGAACGAATGGCTTCGCGCTCAGCCGCGGAAACACTCGGGTGCAGTTCCGGAGTGTCGCGAGCGATGAGAAACCAGACTGCCCCCGCCAGCGCTCCAATCAATGCACAAACAAAAAATGAGGATCGCCAGCCGTGATGAATCATGACGTACGTAATCAATGGAGGGGTGAGACCCGCGCCGACACCTACGCCGGCAAAGATGAGGCCGTTGGCGAGCCCACGGTCCTTGCTCGGAATCCAGCGCGAAACGAATTGATTAGACGCCGGATAGATGACAGCTTCTCCCGCTCCCAGCAAGAACCGTAGGGAAATGAAAACAACAAGTGCGCCACGGATCCCCGGAGGGACAACAGCGGCCAACGCGGTAAAGATTCCCCACCACAACACCCCCGCCGTGAGCACTCGCCGTGGACCAAGGCGGTCGGCCAATCGCCCTCCGATTGTCTGAAAAAGCGCGTAGCCCAGGAGAAAAGCGCTGAAGACGGGCCCAAGCTGAATTTTGCTGAGATGGTACTCGCGGGCGATCGAG
This sequence comes from Terriglobales bacterium, assembly GCA_035651655.1. Classification (NCBI taxonomy): domain Bacteria; kingdom Pseudomonadati; phylum Acidobacteriota; class Terriglobia; order Terriglobales; species Terriglobales bacterium. The sequence goes on along the minus strand of DASRFG010000014.1, from coordinate 122,136 downwards.
GTGGCGGCAATCGAAAGATTCACCCGATCGAGATACGCCACGGCACTGAGAATGAAAAGCCAGAACACCAGGAACCAGCGCACGTTGGTAGATTTTTCGCTGGTCACTTTTGCTCCTGGATTGCGGAAACGGTTGCGGCGTTTCGACTCTCATGGCAACATCGTTGCTTCTCGCGGAAAGTCCCATGATCAATGTTGCCCGCTACTTCGCAGTTGGAGTCTTGAGTACGGTGGTCGCGCTCCCAGCGAACGCGCAGTTGGGAACGTTCTCCAAAGAACAGCGCATCGCCTTCACACCTGAATGGCGCGGCGAGCGCTTCCCTGACGGCCGTCCGATGGTTCCCGATGCTCTGCTCTCCCGATTTAAAGACATCACTGCAGAGGAGGCGTGGGACGTCCTGCAAGATGCCGGTTTTCGAAACCAGTTTGAGGGCGGATGGAAGGTGATTAATCCGGGAGAACGACTGGTGGGACGAGTTGTAACTGCGGTCTTTATGCCGCATAGGCCGGATGTAGACGCCGTGATTCAGGCAAACGGAAAGAAGGAATCGCGTGTGGGCGGCGAGAACTCCTGGGTCATAGATATTCTGAAGCCGGGGGACGTGCTGGTGGTGGATTTGTTTGGCAAAATCCGCTACGGCACATTTGCGGGCGATAATCTCTCGACTGCGATCTACGCGCACAGCCATAACGGCCTGATCGTGGATGGTGCAGTGCGCGACACCAGCGGCATACAAGAGATCAAGGGATTTCAGGTTTACGTGCGCGGCGCCGATCCCTCCGCGCTCGAGGGCACAATGTTGATGGGAATCAACGTGCCAATTCGAATCGGCAACGCCACGGTGATGCCGGGAGACATCGCGGTGGGCGACCCCGAGGGAGTTACCTTTATTCCTCCGCAACTCGCGCAAAAAGTGGCTGATGACACGGAGATGACCCACTTCGTGGACGAGTGGGGACACATGATGTTGCGCCAGGGCAAGTACACGCCGGGTCAGATTGACGCCAGATGGACAAAGCCAATGATCGAAGAATTTAATAAATGGCTGGAGCAGAAAGGCTCCAAACGGCGCATGGCGCCTCAGTAGGCAAAGCGAGAGCCGGTGTCTTTGCGGAACGGACTTCACTATTGGCAATTCCCATCCTTCAGCAGCTGAGGCATATATCATGCTGCATGTGCCCGAAACATGCGTACCAACTGGTCGGCGATAATCTTGTCTTCTCCGGGTTTGAGCATGAATGAATTCATATCCAAACCGATCGGGCTAGATCCCAAAACGATTCTCGGTTTCAGTCCCTTCAAATAGGTGGAAGCGTCATGGGGGGTAAGCGCGATGCGCCGGGGATCCCAATTGATCTGCATTGTGGGAACGTGATTCGCGATATCAGGAACGAAATAAGCAGTGCTGACGCCCGGCACCTTTGTGAGCTCGCGGGAAATCGTATCCAGCCTTCCCCACCATTCTTTGTTGAGCGCCTCGTGATCTTCGTTCAGATAAAGCTCTAGAGCTTTGATCATCCCAATAATCTCTTCCTTCCCCACTTTCTGGCCACGACCGAGTGTGTCCTCATTCGGGCTGTTGTTCAGCAGAGCATAGGAGACCAGGTCCTTGCGACCGGTTAATAACCCGGCGCATTGCGGACCTCGAATAGCTTTTCCCCCGCTGAATGCGATCAGGTCATATCCCATATGGGCGTAATCCCAAAGATGAGAAACCGGCGGAGTATCCGCGGCCGCGTCGTTAAAAGCCGGAATCTTATATTCCTTGGCCAGCTTCAGCCACTCGTCCACCTTGATCTCTCCCGCCGCATTCGCAAAGTTGGAGAAGTGCATCATTGCTGTCTTGTTGTTGACCGCCCTGCGCACATCGTCGCGAGTTTCGACTTCAATCAGCTTTATGCCGGTGGCACGCAGTTGATGATCGAATCCGTTGCGATGTGACTTTTGAATGATTACTTCGGACTTCATCCCGGTGAGGTCGGGCAGTTGTTTGATAAAGGTTTCGTTGTCCCCGGTAAGAATGCCGGCCAATCCGGACATCATAGCTCCGGCTGCGCCGGATGTTACTAGGGCAGTGTAGCCATCCGGGAGCTTCAGCATTTGCGCGATGCGATTGCCGGCTGCGACCTCAAGGTCGTTGATGCTGACGAAATGCTTTCCGGCTTCGGCCATAATGGCCTCAACCTCAGGACGAGGCAGCGACCCGCCGAGCACGGTCATGGTCCCCTGGCCGTTGATCACGGTGGCCAAGCCAAGTTCTTCGTAAACATTGCCTGACTGGCCGAAACCTGTGGGCCCGCCACTGCGGGACGGGGCGCGGCCAAGGAGGCTACGCGGCCCGGCCAAGGCCCAGCCTGCAGCCACGGTCAAAGTACTCAGAAAACTTCGGCGGTTCCAACTCGCACTCAGTCGCATCATTGCTCCTCTCGATTACATGGCTACGGTAACGCAAAGCTGAACAGGTCCGTTCCCGACGCGATCGCAACAAACTGCTTCCCATTGACCGCATAACTCATGGGGGACGCATGTAATGTTTGGCCCGTGTTGAAATGCCAAAGCGGCGCACCGGTCTGCGCGTCCACCGCCTCAAATGATTGGGCATCATCTCCGAAGAACACTAGCCCACCGGCGGTGGTCATGGTCCCGCCGGCAGAGTGACCGGGACCCACCTGCGGCAGACGCCAGGCGAGTTTTCCTGTGTCCAGGTTGTAGGCGAGGAGCAGCTTCTCGCCCCTCTCGCCGGGAAGGTGTTTCACCCCGGTGGAGTAATAGGTACGCCCCTCCGAGAATTCCTGTGGCTTGGAGAAAAACATCTCGCAGTCTTCCAGCGCCATAAAATACAAGAGGCGAGTGGCCGGATTATACGAAGGAGAGAACCAGTTGGTTGCGCCGGCATAGCTGGGACATACACGAGTTCCCTCTAGTGTCGGCTTTACGTCGGTACGTATGGGTCTGCCTTCGGCGTCAATTCCCTTCGCCCAATTCAATTTTTCGGCGAACCGCAGGGCGGAAAGGAATTTCCCGCTCGTCCGATCAAGCACATAAATAAATCCGTTACGATTTGCCTGCAGCAAGAGCTTACGTGGTGAGCCTTTATAAACAGCGTCAACCAGCACCGGGGTTTCGGTAGCGTCGTAATCGAAGAGGTCGTGGGGAGTGAATTGGAAGTACCACTTCAGCTTGCCGGTATCGGGATCAATCGCCAGCACGCAGTCGGTATAAAGATTGTCGCCGGGCCGGGTGGTACCGTCGAAATCGGGAGCGGGGTTGCTAGTAGTCCAATAAAGCGTGTTTAGTTGAGGGTCATACGTACCCGGCATCCAAGTGGTGCCGCCACCGTGCAAATAGCTGTCTCCAGGCCAGCTCGAAGACCCAAACTCTCCGGGCGCAGGAATCGTCCAGAAACGCCACGCCTGCTTGCCGGTCTGAGCGTCATAGGCGGCAAGAAATCCGCGTACCCCGTCGTCTCCACCAGAAGTGCCAACCAGAACTTTATCTTTCACCACCAGCGGGGCACTGGTCGCCCCATAGTTTTTGTTATCGGCCGCGTAAGCGACGTCCCAAATCAAATTTCCGGAGCGCGCATCCAGGCAAAGCAGATGGGCGTTGTCGGTTTCCATATAAATTCGTGAATGCCAAATGCCCACACCTCGCGTCACATGCTGGGAGGCGTCATCGATCAACCCTTCAGTCACCGGACGGGCGTGATGCCAGATAGTTCTTCCGGTACGCGCATCCAGAGCATAAGCATCATTGGCAGCGGTGACGAACATTATTCCGTTTACTACCTGTGGCGTGACCTCAAGGAAGCTCACATTGGAAGCGTGGAAGACCCACTGTGCACGCAACTGGGCTACGTTGCTGCGGTTAATTTGAGAGAGAGTGCTGTAACGCTTCCCCGAGTAATCGCCGTTGTAAGACAGCCAATTGGCTCCCAGTGGCTGTGCAGCAATATCGGCGGGAGTTACATCAATAGCGGTTGAGACTGCCGAATCCGCGCCGTCTCCAGCGGACGCAGAGATGCCAATGGTCGCAGCGGCGCAGCCGAATATGGCGCTCATACTCATGAGTCGCAGCCAAGAACGCATCCCTTAGTGACCCTTTTCCGTTCGGCTTACGGCAACTTCGCCCAACGATCCGCGGTCGCTTCCCTGATCATCAATCAGATGAAGGGAAACACGGCCCGTCGTTTGCGGGACCTCAATTTTCTGATTCAGTTCCACTGCGCTGGTTGGATCTACTCGTAGCAGAGAAACATCACTCATGTGTGCGCCGCGCGCGTCGTAAGCACGTGCTATCAGCTTGCCGGAGAAGAACACGCCGATGGTTCCAGAAAGTTCCACGCCACCTGCGACATTGGAGCACTTGAGTGGCCGCCCTACGACACCGGCATCCGTCACCGCGGACAACTCCCGTCCCATGCGCACGGGAAACCAATGTGTATCCATGGCGTACGCTTCCCCAGGGCCTAGACGGGCCATGGGGCTATTCAGTTCGGCTTCCATGTAATAAAGCGCATCGTCAGGATTCGACGCGCTCAGCTTCGCCGCGTCGTTGCCGTGCACTTCAACACTGGGTCCGTTGGTGTAGAAGATTACGGTCGCTTTGCCCGGGTAATCGGCGCCCGGTTGATAGCGAAAACGCTCAACCATCCCGTAACCCGATTCTCCGTCCGCTACTGCTAACCAGCCGCCAGTCGAATCAATCCAGATTTCGTTTTCAAGGTACGAGTAGTGGAGGGTGAACAATGAATCGTGGATTCCAAAAACAGGCGCATCGGCCACTCCGGAACGTACGTGAAACCGGTTGGGGTAAGCGCTGTTGGTGTTCACCGGAGTGAATGCCCAGAAATCATGGTTGTAGCTGCCGGGAGATTTCGCATCCGCCAAATCATATTGGGAGACGGATTGCATTGACCAAGTGATCGGGTGTCCGCTCGCATTCTTCATGACGGCGTGAAAGGAGACTTCCGGCGAGTCACTACGGAGGCTGATGTCGCGGGAATATTGCAACCCGGTTAGCGGGTCGGCAGGCCCATCCAGTCGCGCCGTACACATTGGACCGCGAAAGAGGACCTTAAATTCGTAAACGCCATCATCGAGTGGATCCGCGTATGGCCCAGGCCAATGCTGCTCGTCCTCGGTGCCCTCGGGCATCGGCCAGACTTTGTCGCCGCCGTAATTGATCCAGCGTCCCTTGGCGTCGGCAGGAGAAATGTATTGGCCTTTATAATGGGCGTTGACGAATAGATAAGGGTGGCTGCCAAAGGTCACCTGCATCAGGCGGCCTCCGAGTTGCGGGACGATAGTAAGTCGTACCCAATCATTCGAAATTTCTTGGGCTTTCCATCCCTCGAAAGTCGCGGAGCGAATTTGGCACGGCGCATGAGCGGCAGTCGGTGATTGTCCCCAAAGGGCCCCGCCCATCAGACCGCAAATTGCCACAACCATGCTCGCGCAACGTTTCATCTCACGGCCGATTCGAGAGGGCCTCTGTGGCGGGCGCGAATGTCAGTTGCGGCAACATTGCCTCGAGGCGGCAAATCAGGCGACGGCCGAAAGCTTTGGTAGCCCAGTTCCCGGGAGATCTTCAAACCGGCATCCTGGATCAACGGCGCCAACTGTCGCAGGCGTGCGACCGGCATGCGGACCGCCGGGCCGGTAATGCTGAGGCTGGCATTGACTCCTCCGGTATGGTCCCAGACAGGAGCGGCGATGCAGCGGATGTGCGGTTCGTTCTCTTCCAAATCGCAGGCGTAGCCGTTCTTTCGCACTCGCTGCAAGTGGGTCTGCAATTCTTGAATGCTGCCAATGGTGTTGGGCGTAAGCCGCTTCAACTGGCTCTGCTGAAGAATGTCGTTCCGCTCGTTCTCCGGCATGTAGGCCAACAAAATCTTGCCTACGGCAGTGCAGTACAGCGGAACCGCCGCCCCAATGCGCGAATAAATGCGCAGCGGTTCCATGGAGTCAAGCTTCTCCACGTACACCGCAGAGAGCCCATGCCGCACAGTCAGATGAACCGTCTCACGTGTTTGCTGGTTGAGTTCGCGAAGAAACGGCAGGCTGAGGCGACGAATATCAAGCTGCCCCAGCGCAGCCTGGCCTATGGAGAAGCAGGCGATGCCTAGATGGTAGTGGCCGGTGCCGTCACAGTTGAGAAAACCGGTTCCGTCCAGATTTACCAGGAAGCGATGCACGGTGCTGACCGGGAGTCCCGACAGTTTAGAGACTTGGCTGGCGGTGAGGCCCTGATCCGATTTCGCAAACAGGTTGAGCAGTCGCAAGCCGCGCTGAAGGGCGGTGATGTTGTAGGTACGTTTTGGTTGAACAGAAGGTGGCATGGGGTGATCTCCGCAACTTAATTGCCGACCTAAAAATGAAAGTGCGGATTATCTGATGAAAACGGCATTAATGCAATAGCCCACTCTCGGCAAATTACAGCCGTCCGAATTTCTTGATCGCTTCACCCAGCGACTTGTATTTTTCTATATAGGGGTACATGGAATGCTCTTTGAAGTCCATCTCCTGTGCGCGGGTCAAAACTTCCTGCGCCCTGGCGCGTGGAACCACGGCAATCCCGTCCGCATCGGCGACAACGATATCGCCAGCCTGAACCGGCACTCCATCACACGTAACCGGAACATTGGCTCCAGCGAAGCGGTAATGATTTACGGATGTGGACGGAACCATGCCGAGTGCGTAAACCGGAAAGCCGATTTTCCTCAGATAGGCGACGTCGCGCACGCCGCCATCAATTACTGCACCCGCGAAGTTTCGCGCCGACATCGCGGTTCCCATGAGGCCACCCATCCCGGCTATATCGGCTCCGTCTTCAACCACCATAACGTAAACCGAATCGGGAGAGCCCTGGTCTATGGCTGCAATCATTCCGCTGAGGGCCGCCGGGTCGTTGTTCGCTTCTGCCTTTTTCAGCGACACGGTGAGCGCATACCCGGCAAATTTACTGGGGAAAATTGGCTGCATGCGATGGGTCATGTACATTCTCTTTCCGGCAATCTGCTCCAACGCGTCCGAAACGGATGCGACTTCCACGTGGCGAAATCCTTCCAAGAGCGACGTGCTTCCGGTCTGGCCTGCAGACGGGCTCGCCTGGGACTGCGCTGGAAGGAGCCGGGCCAGACCATAGAATGCCGCCGAAAATGAAAGGACGAAGATGAGAACTGTCCTGATGTGGCCGGTAGCGAACTTGGGGAATTTGTTCATTCCGTGCTCCTGGTTGTATATATGTTCGCGGACTGTAACATTTCCCGCGAATTGTGGAAAGGAGACCGACATGAAGTCGCACACATGGAGACGGCTGAGCGCCAGGGTTGTATTTTGTGCAACGGTTCTGTTGATCGGTTCCGGGCTCGCCCATGGGCAGGAAAAACACGTGATCCCCGGACCTAAGGGCTTGCCGTTCAGTGACGGAATTGCGGTGGGCAACACGCTCTACATTGCGGGACAGCAGGGCACCGGCAAAGACGGCAAATTAGCCCCCGGGGGAATCGGCCCGGAAACCGAGGCCACGCTCCGAAATGTGGAGAAGGTAGTCAAAGAGGCCGGCTTTGAGCTGAAAGATATAGTCGCTGTGACGGTTTACCTGTCCGACATCAAGGAATTTTCGGAGATGAACAAGGCGTATAAGAGCATCATGCCCGACCCCAAGCCCACACGCGCCACGGTCCAAGTGTCGGGGATGGTGAACGATGCCCGAGTGGAGATTTCTGCGATTGCGGTGAAGCAGAAATAGGCCACGGAATCTGCGCTTTGGCTCTTCAAAAAAAGAACTGCGGTGACATTTCATTGTGTGAAAAAGAATTTTATAAGCTTAGTTGGTCGAGAGGCGTAGTCGCGCTCCTTTTGTGTGCGGCCATGCTGTCCACTGCCCAGTCGCAAGAACCGCCGGGCTCAAAGCCGACACCTTCCCCCAATGGCACCAACACGGCAGCGACACTTGAGGGGCAGCGGGTTTTTAATTCCAGCTGCGCCTCATGTCATGGCTTGGATGGGCACGGCAGCGAACGAGCTCCTGACATAGCCACTCGCCGCGAGGTGCAACGCCTATCCGAAGATGAGCTCTTCGGCATTGTTGATAGCGGCCGACCCGGGGGAGGGATGCCATCATTTCACTCCATTGGCAACTCCGGCATTCATGCCGTGGTCAGTTATTTGCGCATCCTGCAAGGCAAGTTTCAACATGCCACCTTGCCGGGAAACGCGGAGGGCGGCAAGAAACTTTTCTTCGGGAAGGCCGGTTGCTCCCGCTGCCACATGGTAAGAGGGGAAGGCGGCTTCATTGGCTCGGACCTGACGGCGTATGGCGCCTCAGAATCAGTGGACGACGTACGCGATGCGATTACTAAACCGGCAAAAAATTTGGGGCCGCACGATCGCCATGTGGTGATATTAACCCGTGAGGGCCGGACTTTTACGGGCATTGCACGGAATGAAGACAACTTCTCATTGCAGCTACAAACGCTGGATGGCGCCTTTCATCTTTTCATGAAGAATGAACTCGCCAAGGTAGAGTACCCGTCAGAATCCCTTATGCCCTCTGACTATTCTTCCAGACTTAGCCGACAGGAATTGGACGACATTGTTAGTTATCTAATCAGCGTTGCAGCACCGAAGGAGGCCGAAGAGGGAGCCTCAAGCGCCAGCGAGCGGAACAAAGAGAACGATCGTTAAACCGCTCAGAAATAAATTATGAGAACTCTTAGGTCTGTAGCGGCGCTAGCTTTGCTGGGCATTCTTCTGCCAAGCGGTTCAAGGGCACAGGAGGAATCCCATCCGCGCAGCTTCCAGTTGCAGGCGCAATCACCAGCGTTCTGGAAACTGGTGGACCCCAAGGCGAAGCCCAGCGTTGTCGCCAGCGGCTTCGGGTTTACCGAGGGGCCGGTGTGGGACCCGGCCGGCTTCTTGTATGTGAGTGACGAAATCGCGAACAAGATTTTCCGTGTCTATACCAACAAGACGGATGGGAGAAAAGAAACCCTTATCGAGCTGGGTGACCCTGACGGCAATACCTTCGATTCGCGTCATCGGCTGATTGACTGCGCGAGTGTGATGCGTGCAATTATTTGGGTGAACGGTTCCCACAATTCGATCCTTGCGGACCGCTATCAAGGGAAGCGTTTCAACAGCCCCAACGATGTGATCATCGGCCCGGACAGAGCCATCTACTTCACCGATCCCACACTGGATTTACCGAAAGGCGAGAAGCAGGAAATCCCGTTCCAGGGCGTGTACCGCCTGGGAGCCAATGGGCGCGTCACGCTGCTGACCAAAGACCTGTCGCAGCCCAACGGCCTGGCATTTTCGCCAGACGGCAAGCGGTTCTACGTGGACGACAGTGAGCAGCGAAACATCAGAGTTTATGACGTGGCCAAGAACGGTGGGCTAACGAATGGCCGCGTCTTTGGCGAGGAACCGGGCGGACACCATGAAGGCGTGCCGGACGGCATGAAGGTTGACCGCGAGGGAAACCTGTTCGTCACCGGGCCTAAGGGGATATGGGTGTGGGACAAGGATGGAAACCACTTAGGAACAATCGTGATGCCCGAGCAGCCGGCCAATCTGGCGTGGGGCGACAAAGATTACCGCACTCTTTACATCACCGCGACCACGTCCATTTATAAGCTACGGACTAAGACTCACGGCTACATCCCCTATCATTAACGCACAGCTACTCGGTGGCAGAAATTTCGGCAGGCACGGCGTTCTTCCTCGGCCGGCGATTTGATTGAAGGATTTTCTTACGCAAGCGGAGAGACTTGGGCGTTACTTCGACATATTCATCGTCGGCAATAAATTCAATCGCCTGCTCCAGATTCAGAGTACGAAATGGTACCAATCGGATTGCCTCATCCGCGGTAGAAGAGCGCATGTTGGTAAGTTTCTTCTCGCGAACGGCATTGACGTCGAGGTCGTTATCGCGCGAGTTCTCACCGATAATCATACCCTCGTAAACTTCCACTCCGGGACCGACAAACAGCTCGCCGCGCTCCTGAAGATTCCACAGCGCATATGCGGTGGTGGGACCGTTACGATCGGCGACCAGCGCCCCGGTAACGCGATGCGGAATTTCGCCCTGCCACTCGATGTGGCCATCAAATAGAGAATTCATAACTACCGTGCCGCGCGTATCCGTGAGCAACTCGCTCCGCAGGCCAATCAGCCCGCGGCTAGGGACGCGAAATTCCATGCGCACGCGACCATAGCCGTGATTATGCATTTTCTGCATTTCGCCTTTACGCATGCCCAGCTTTTCCATGACTACACCGACGAATTCCTCTGGGATGTCAGTGGTAAGCCGCTCCACCGGCTCCATTAGTTTGCCGCTGATTTTTTTAGTTACGATTTGCGGCTTGCCAACCATCAGCTCATAGCCTTCCCGACGCATCATCTCAATCAAAATTGAGAGCTGCAGCTCGCCCCGCCCCATCACGGTAAACGTGTCTTTGCTGTCGGTATCCTCAACTTTGATGGAAACATTGGTGAGCAGTTCTTTTTCCAGCCGCTCGCGCAGGTGGCGCGAAGTGACGTACTGTCCTTCCCTTCCGGAGAATGGTGACGTATTCACGGTGAACTGCATGGCGATAGTCGGCTCATCAATGGCGACGTTAGGCAAAGGCGCGGGAGTATCTACCGATGTGATGGTCTCACCGATAGTGATGCCGGTTACGCCGGCGACCGCGACAATATCGCCCAGATTGGTTTCAGTCACGTCAACGCGCTTCAGGCCGTCAAAGGTGAACAGCTTTGTGATCTTTACCTTTTCCAGAGATCCATCGAGCTTGGAGATCCCAACTTCTTGCCCGGTCCGCAGCGTGCCATTGAAAACCCGTGCAATCGCTAGCCGGCCGAGGTAGTCGCTGTAGTCGAGGTTCGCCACCAACACTTGCAGGGTGGCGTCGGCGTCTCCGGAAGGAGAAGGAATCGTGTTTACGATAGCTTCAAAGAGCGGCTGCAGATCTTCGCCAGCCTTCTTCGGATCGGTGGTCGCCGTTCCTAGCTTGGCATTGGTGTAGAGCACAGGAAAATCGAGCTGATCTTCAGCGGCATCAAGATCAATGAAGAGATCGTAAATCTCGTTCAGGACTTCCTGAGGCCGCGCGTCAGCGCGATCAATTTTGTTGATCACTACCACCGGCGGCAACTTGGCTTCGAGGGCTTTACTCAGCACGTATCGTGTCTGCGGGAGCGGGCCTTCACTGGCATCCACCAGCAGCATCACACCGTCAACCATCTTCAGGGCCCGCTCGACCTCCCCGCCAAAGTCGCTGTGGCCGGGCGTATCCACGATGTTGATCTTGATGTCGCCATACTGAATCGCCGTGTTCTTGGCCAGAATGGTGATTCCACGTTCGCGCTCCAGTTCATTCGAGTCCATCACACGTTCGATCATTTCCTGGTTGGCGCGGAAGACCCCGCTCTGGCGGAGCATGGCATCGACCAGGGTAGTTTTCCCGTGATCTACGTGGGCAATGATGGCAATGTTACGAAGCTGGATACTCAATGGGTTTCTCGCAAGGAGTGCTTGGTTAATTATAAACGCACGCTGATGCGCGCCGGCTGAAGGCGGAGCTTACCAGTTCCACATGGTCCCATCCAATTTGCGGTTCACCGGCAGGTAGGCGCGGTCATAGGGAAATTTAGCTGCAAGCTTCTCGTTGTAGTCCACGCCCAAGCCGGGAGCGTCGCCGGGGTGCAGATAGCCGTCTTTGAAGGAATAGTGGTGCGGAAATACCTCGTCGGTTTCTTTGGTGTGCCGCATGTATTCCTGAATTCCGAAGTTGTTCACTGCAATATCAAAGTGCAATGCCGCTGCCATGGAGACTGGGGAGAGGTCAGTGGCGCCGTGGCACCCAGTCTGAACGTGGTAGAGCTCGGCAAATGCGGCAACTTTTTTCAGATGAGTAAGCCCGCCGCTATGCGCCACAGTCATGCGAATGTAATCGATCAGTTGCTCACTGATGACGATGCGTGCATCCCAGATGGAGGTGAACACTTCGCCCAAGGCCAGCGGAGTGGTAGTGTGCTGCCGGACAATGCGGAAGCCCTCCTGCAGCTCAGCTGTGACCGCGTCTTCCAGCCAGAAGAGATGATAAGGCTCTAGACTTTTCCCCAATCTGGCGGCCTCAATGGGTGTGAGTCGATGGTGAGCATCGTGCAGCAGATGAATGTCGTCGCCATACTTCATTCGTAGGGATTCGAAAAGCTTGGGGACATGGACTAGATATTTCTCGGTTGACCAGGCGTTCTCGGGTGGCAGTCCCTTTTCCGCTGGCTCGTAAAACAGTTTGTCCTTGGCGACGCCATAGGTCGAGGGCAACCCCGGAATACCGGTCTGGGCGCGAACTGCTTTGTATCCCATGGCGATGTATTTGCCAACCTCATCCACCGTTTCATTAATGTCGCGGCCGTTGGCATGGCCGTAAACCAGCACCCCGGTGCGGCTCTTGCCGCCGAGCAGGTTATAAACCGGAGTGTTCAGGGCTTTGCCTTTAATGTCCCACAACGCCATGTCCACTGCGCCAATCGCGCCCATGGTGACCGGGCCACCACGCCAATAAGCGCCGCGGTAAAGGTACTGCCAGATGTCTTCTGTTTGAAAGGGATCGCGTCCAATGAGCGTCGGTGCAAGGTGGTCGGAGAGATATGAGGCTACTGAGAGTTCCCTGCCGTTCAGAGTAGCATCGCCCAAACCATAAATACCTTCATCGGTCGAAATTTTTAGCGTGACGAAATTTCTTCCCGGGCTGGTGATCAACACCTTGGCTTCAGTGATCTTCAAGCGTGCTCCTCAATCAAATCACAGGGCTGTTTCCAAGGTTCAAATTCTGCGCACCAAACCTTGTTCCGTGGCTCGCGTATTACGGACGAGCAACAATACCAGAACCATTCCCACCAGCGGCACCAAGCCCGCAGCGACCATGATCGGATCAAAGGAATGCGTGCCCATGGCTTGGCGCGCATCGGAAAAATGCCCGACGAGTTCAAAGGCGATGATGGTGCCGATCCCCGCGCCTGTTCCGCTAAGTCCGCTTACCGACGCAACGGAATCGCTGTTGTAGAGATCAGCGGGCAATACATTCGCCATCGTGGTGAAACATGCGTATGAGAAGGTTGCCATGCCGAATAGCAGGGCGATCAAATACAGGTTGGTTGTAAATATCGTGGGGATCAATAGCGTTACGCCGATGCCGCCGAAAATGATCAGCGACTTGCGGGCCGCGCCCAACGACCATCCGCGTTTGATCAAATAGCCCGATAAGGCGCCGCTGAAAAAACTGCCGACATCGGCTGCAATGAATGGAATCCAAATGGCGACCAGACTGCCCCGGAGTTCAATACCTTTTGCAACCAGATAAATGGGAAACCAGTCAGCGATGAAAAAGAACACCGGATCGGGCAGCGCTTTGGCGATGATCACTCCCCAGGTCTGCGGCAGTTTCAGAAGATCGCGCCATCGCGGCCGCGCGCCGTTCGGGTGCTCGGACTCACTTCGATCAGCCAAAATCATCTGGCGCTCAGATTCGTTGATTCGCGGGTGGCGTTCGGGAGGGTAGTAGAGCCACCGCCAGGCAATCAGCCAGATGAAACCAAGCACGCCCGGAATCATGAATGCCGGCCGCCATCCCCAACGAAAGAAAATCCCCAGGACAATGAAGGGCGCGATGGCGCCGCCGATAGAAGACCCGCTATCGAACAGAGCAGTGGCAAGGGCACGCTCACGTTTGGGAAACCATTCGGAAACGGCTTTGGTGGCAGCTGGCCAGTTCGCCGATTCGCCGGCCCCCAGCAGGAAGCGGAATCCAGCGAAGCTGTAGAAGCCACGGGCAAAGGCAGTGAACATGGATACGATGGAGTACCAGACCACCGCGATGCTCAACCCACGCCGGGTGCCAATGCGGTCCATCATGCGGCCGCACAGAGTCTGTCCGATCGAATACGCCACCCGAAAGGCGACAATGATGTTGGCGTAATCGGTGTTCGTCCAGTGATAGTCCCGCTTGAGGTAAGGGGCTAATAACGACAACGTCTGCCGGTCAATGTAGTTGATAACCGTTGAGGCAAACAGCAGACCACCGATCCACCAGCGCAGGGCGGGAATCGCGCGGGGCCTGGTGGATGTGATTTGTCCGGCCGTCGCCATCGCGGGTAATGCTACCGGAGTCACTGAGCAACAGCCATTACTTACTTGCGATCGAGCCGGCAGCGGAGCGCAACGCCGGACTCAACAGCGCAGCGGAATTCTTATCGAGATAAATTGTCGTATTGGGGTGCGTGCGCAATATCGAGGCTGGCGCCATGGGACTGACCTCGCCTTCGAAGCAGGCCTTGACGGCTTGCGCTTTGCGCGAGTCCGGGACGACCGCAATGATCTCTTCCGATTTCAGGATCTGCTGAACAGACATGGAAATTGCCTGTTTTGGCACTTGCGAGATGTCCGCGAACCAAGCCTCGCCTACCTGTTGGCGCCGGCAAGCCTCGTCGAGATTGACGATAAGGTAGGGCTCTTCAGTTTTGAAATCTGCGGGCGGGTCGTTAAAGGCAATGTGGCCATTCTCGCCGATGCCAAGAAACGCGATATCAACCGGGGCCGACGCGAGCGCGGCACCTTCCCGGCGGACAACTGTCCCGGCGTCGCCATCGCCATCGAGCAAGTGGTATTTCTTGATCCCAGTTTTTTGGATCAACTGCTCCAGAAGCATCCTGCGAAAGCTGCCCGGATGAATAATGGGCAGGCCAATGTACTCGTCCAGATGAAAAGCTTCCACGCGCTCCCAGTCAATCTGTGGCTGTTTGGTGAGCGCCTGGAGAAATTCCTTCTGCGAAGCGGCAGTGGCAGCGATAATCCGAGCCTGCCTACGGGCCTTTATAGCTTTGCGTATGGCGTTAGCAGCCTGCTCGGCAGCCGCTTGGCCGAGTACAACCTTGTCGTCAAAAATCCTGAGGACCACGGCGTGCTCTCCGGGCGCCAGCCAGCGCATTCCACTTGTCGGAGCCGGCATTATATAAGAGCCGCGGAGGACGCCCGCGCGCTTCTCACGTGGTGAAAATCTGACGGCTAAAAAGATGTAACGCCCGTTCTGCCTATTTGGCCTTTGCCTGCGCAGGAGCCGCTCCGACCGCTGCCGGATCATGGTTGTAGTACTCATAAGCTGACATAGGCTTGCCGTAATCAAGCTTCCATGGCCGTTTGTCGGCGTTCATCTTTCCCAGTACTCGCGCCATCTCCCGGATGTGCGTCGCCACGGCGCCGCAGCAGGCACCGATGTAGTTCACCCCGATTCGCTTCGCACGCTCGGCATAGTCCGCCATGTCTTTGCGGCTAAGTTGCAGATGATCGAGTTCGAAGGGAAATTCAGGGAGGCTGGTGAAGTCGGGATGGTCCGCCGGGGTTCGATAGGCCACCGGTTGAGCAGCGATGTATGTATTGGGGACCGCACGCCGCATCTCCTCGAGCGAAGCGAGCATGTGTTCCGGGGGACGCAGACAGTTCATGCCCACGATGTCCGCACCGGCATCAACCAGCGCTTTAGCGGCGTCGGCCGCGGATTTACCTTCCGCGGTGGCATCGGTGTTTTCGAAGCAGATCGTCACCATGGTCGGCAGGCCGGTTCTTTTGGCGCGCTCCACAGCAATGAGCGCTTCCCCCAGCCAGGAGAAAGTTTCGCCGATGATGAAGTCCACACCGGCGTCTACCTGGACTCCGAGCTGCTCGTCAAAGGTGGCGCGCACTCGGTCTTTGGCCGCTGGGCTATCCGGTTCATACATCCAGGTGAGGCTCAGGTTGCCGGCGACCAGACAGTAGTCTCCTGCAACTTCGCGAGCGATGCCGACGGCGGCGCGGTTCAATTCTTCCAGCCGGTTCTCCAAACCGACAGTAGCAAGCTTGTCGCGGCTGGCATAAAACGTAAGCGCCTGCAATACTTCCGCCCCCGCCTCGCGAAACTCTATGTGCAGCTGACGCAGCGCTTCCGGATGCATCAGCGCAACCTCCGGGGTAAACGGACCCGCGCGTACCCAGCCGCGCTTTTCCAACTCGAGCAGATAACCGCCATCGCCGAGGACTGGTCCTTCTTTCAACCTCTGCAGAATTCCCTTTTTCATGTGGTCTCCTGTGCTTCACCTGTTCAACGCGAAAGCAAATTCGTAAATTCAGGCGCTCGCGGCACGGAATCCCCGCTTGCGCAGGTCACGCAACACCTGAAAGGCGGCGTTGTGGCCGGGAGCGCCAGTCACGCCACCACCGGGATGAGCGCCAGCTCCGCACAAGTATAGGCCGGATATGGGCGTTCGGTATTGCGCCCACCCTGGAAGTGGCCGCATAAAGAAGAGCTGTTCCAGGTTCAAGTCGCCGTGGAATATATTGCCTTCGGTCAGACCATAAGTTCGTTCCAGGTCGAGCGGAGTTAAAACTTGCCGCGCAACAATCGCGTTCGGCACGTTGGGCGCGTACTCGGCAATTTTTTTTATCACCCGGTCGCCCAGCAATTCGCGATTTTGGTCCCACGTCCCGTGCCGCAGTTTGTACGGCACGTACTGCACGAAACAGGTCATGATGTGGCGTCCTTCCGGAGCCAATGTGTCATCCACCTGCGAGGCTACGACGCAATCGACCCAAAGTTCTTCCGGAATCTCGCCGAACTTAGAAATGTCGTAACAGCGCTCAGCGAACTCCAGCGACGGAACCAGAGTATAGAGCGCTTTTTGACCCGGAGTGGCGTCAACTGGCGTGCCGGTAAACTTCGGCTCCTCTGCCAGCACCATGTTCACCTTCGCGCATGGGCCATCCATTTTTATGCCGCGAACTGCGTCACGGAAATCCTGTGGCAGATCGCTCGCCTCAAGCATGCCCAGAAATGTCCGTTTGGGATCAGCGTTGGAGAGGACGGTGCTGGCGGTGATCTCGGTTCCATCTTCCAGAATCACTCCCCGGACCCGGCCATTGGAGACGTGAATTCGAGCCACCGGTGCGGAGGTGCGGATTTCAGCTCCGCGCTTTTTTGCCGCGGCAGCGATTGCTTGGGTAATTGCGCCCATTCCGCCGATCACGTGCCCGTAGAAGCCTTGCAGTTCAAAGTCGCCGCCGCTGAGCAGGTGGAACAGGAGGCCGAGCGCTGTGCCGGGATCATAAGGGCCACCGTGCTTGCCATAAACATTGTTGGCGAGGAAAAGTGTTTTGACCTTTTCGGACTCATACTGACGGTCGAGAAATTCGCCCAGGCTGCCGGTCAAGAACGAAACCAGTTGCGCGATTTCGTGGCCGGAGATCCCGCGAAACCGCTTGCCCACGCGCAGCAATTCCAGCCAGCCGTGCAGACCGTTGGTCTGAAAATCGGGCGGCGGCTCCAAGAAAAAGGGCTGCAAGTACCGAGCCAGTTTCTTTAGCTGATCATCCACTCGGACAAACGTTACAGCGTCGTGCGGCGATAACTTGCGCAGCTCAGCGACGGTGCGCTCGCGCTCGGCCCACCAGGGCACCAACTGGCCGTCGGGAAACGGCACTTGCAGCGCGGGATCGCAGGGGACCATTCGCAAGCCGTGCGCCGCGAGTTCGAGGTCACGGATGACCTCGGGCCGCAGCATACTGGCGATATAGGAGGTGGTTGATGCCCGGCAGCCGGGGGCGATTTCCTCGGTCACGCAGCACCCGCCAACAACTTCGCGGCGCTCCAGCACCAGGGTGGAAAGTCCTGCGCCCGCAAGATAGGCAGCAGCAGTCAGGCCGTTGTGACCTGCGCCGATGACAATCACGTCGTAGTTGTCGCGCTTGGATGCCATGGGTGCGGGCCTGTGTCACTCAAGACCACTTGAGGCAGCGGCCATAATACTGGGAGGACGTTGAATTGTCTTTCCTTCTCAGGTCTTTCGCGGCGATGGCACAGGAAGTAGAGAACGCTAAACAGGCATTACAGCCGACCTTCTCCTGGTCGTCCCCCGCCAGTAAATCAACCAGCCGACACCGAGCAGCACCGCTGTGAGTCCAACCACCTTGACTATAGCTAGAAGCTTGTTAGGTTCGTCGACGCTGGGCACAAAAGAAAGGCAGATCGTCAAAGAAGTAGTGGTGAAGCCCACGATCGATATCAAGAATGCAACGGGCTTACCACCGGGCACGCGAATGACCTCTGCGCTGGCCGGTTCACTTTGCAGCCTGAACATAGACGCGAAAAGAAAAAGATAGGGAATGAAGTAGGCAATTATCCCAAGTTGTACCAGCACATCATAAGCACCCTTAACGCTGGTGCCCGCCTGACCGAGAAAAACAAAGACCAGACCGCAGATTGCCTGAACCAAGAGGGCGACATAAGGGGTGCGCCAGCGCGAGTGAAGCCTTCCAAAAGCGGGCGGCAGAAACCGGTCAATCCCAGCAACGAATGGCAGGCGGGCTACCGCAGTCAGATAAGCGCCGGCGGCTCCGAGGTTACTCAGAGCGATGAGCACTGCTGCGACGGGAATTACCCAAAAGAATCCGATTCGGCTCGCGGTCTGGGTAAGGGCTTGTATCAAGCCTTGCAAATCGTTGACACGTTCCTTGGGCAGAGCAAGAAGCACAGATATCGTCCCCACGACATAACAGAACGTCACGATTAATCCACCAAGGAAGAGCGCCCATGGAATCGTCCGCCGGGCATCCTTGATTTCTTCGCCCATGAACGAAGCAGTTTCACAGCCGCCCATCGCAAATGTGATGGTCGCCCAAAAGATGATGTCCCTGAAGTGAGTGCTGGGAATCATGGTCGCCACGCTGAAATGGGTGGCGGAGCCGAAGCGGTACCAGGCAACCAGTCCCATAACAATGATGATCATCACTGGCAGCCACATTCCGAATGCACCGATGTTGTGCAGCCACTTGCCGACATTCAAGCCGACAATGTTCATGAGGGTGACCGTTGCCAGTGCCACGATGGAGAAAATTATGAAGAAACC
Organism: Terriglobales bacterium; assembly: GCA_035651655.1. Taxonomy (NCBI): domain Bacteria; kingdom Pseudomonadati; phylum Acidobacteriota; class Terriglobia; order Terriglobales; species Terriglobales bacterium. Next base: position 103,192 of record DASRFG010000014.1, on the reverse strand, counting down.
TGGCCGGTCCGACAGGTGTTCCCAATGGGCACCGCGAATGTACAGTGCGTTGCTGGCAGCGAAGTACAGCACTGCAGGAAAATAGGGAAGATTGCTGGTCCAGTAGGTCCATGCGGCCATGAATCCAGAGAAGTCGCCGAATGCACGCTTGCTCCAAACGTAAAGTCCGCCCTCCTGCGGATAACGGGAAGATAGTTCGACCACCGAAAGGGCCAATGGAACGTAGAAGGCCAGCCACGCGCCAAACCAGATGACCACTGCACTTGGCCCCGCCGTGGCGGCCGTCGCAATCCACCGCAAGCTGATCCCGGTAACCACGTAAAATAGGACAAGGTCAACAAAGCCCATCGCCTTTCGCGGGGCGTGCAATCCGGCTGGAGATGTTAACGGCTTTGGTCCAGTGACAAGAGCGGTGAGAGTTCGTTCGTCTCGGCCGTTGGTTTGGCTCATTGAAAGTGAGAACCCCTGATGGAAGCCTCTCGCGCTCCAGTGAAAGCGCACAATTTTACAGCGCACGCCCCATCCCCGCGTGCTGCAGTTTGCATCTTCTTTAATATGAAAGAACGCACGCTTGCAATCCGATTGATGGGACTGGTTTTAAGTGTACTTCTCGTATTTCCGAATGGGATGATTGCCGCGGTTTCCGCGCCCGAATTGCCGGATCCCGGTTCCGTGGGTGGGATCACCAAGGACCAACAGATACAGCTCGGGCAAAAGGCCAAGGCTGATGTTTATCAGCAGATGCCGGTGCTGCCTGACTCTCACCCGGTAGTGCGGTATGTCCAGCAGCTGGGTAAAAAGCTCGAGACCGTAATTCCACCGCAGCATTCCTGGCCCTATGAATTCCACGTTATTCAGCAAAAAGAAATCAACGCGTTTGCGATTCCGGGCGGGCCAATCTTCATTAATGTGGGCACCATCACGGCTGCCGACAATGAAGCGGAACTGGCTGGGGTGATGGCCCACGAAATGTCGCACGTGTACATGCAACATTCCGTAAAAGCGATGAAGAAGCAGGGCATGGCGCAAGGTATTGCCGGCATTGTGGGTGGCATTCTTGGGTCCGTGCTGGGGGGCACAGCTGGGACACTGGCGAACATGGGCGCGCAAACTGCTGGCGGCATTCTGAGCATGAAGTACTCCCGCGAGGACGAGGCTCAAGCCGACAGCGTAGGCGCGATCATCATGTATAAGGCGGGTTACGATCCGCGCGCCATGGCGGCCTTTTTCGAGAAGCTGGAGAAGATGGGCGGGGGGTCTGGGCCGCAGTTCCTTAGTGATCATCCCAATCCAGGCAACCGCGTCCAGGCAGTGGAGAATGAGATCAAAGACTGGCCGCAAAGAAATTTCATGACGAACAGTCCTCAATTTGCCAGCGCCAAGCCGGAAGCTGCGAAAGTTAAGGCGTATACGGCGCAGGAAGTCGCAGATGGCGCGAAACAGGGCATTTGGGCAAAGCAGAACAAGCAGAGCGGAGCTACACCCGGGAACTTGCCAGCACATACCAGCCCTCAAGGCAGTGCCGGAGGCGGAACGGCAGATATCTCGAGCGTGAACTTTGATCAGGTCAAGCCTAGCGGGAAGTTTAAGCAATTCCAGGGGGACGGCCTATCGATCGACTATCCCGATAATTGGCAGGCGGGCGGAACCCTAAGCTCGGGAGGGATTACTATCGCTCCGCCGGCCGGAGTAGCACAGAACGCAATCGCTTATGGCGTGAGTATTAATGCAGCCAATGATCCCAATGCCAGCTCAATTGATCAGGCTACGCAGGACCTTATTCAGAGTCTGCAACAGTCGAACCAGGGGTTGCACGCGTCCGGCCAAGCGAGAAAAATAAAAGTCAATGGTGTGGAGGGTCGCTCCGTAAATCTTGTAGGCATTTCGCCTGTTCAGCAGAATGGTCAGCCGCTCCCAGAGCACGATTGGCTGGTTACGCTGCCCGGTCCTCAGGGCGGTTTTGTCTATGTAGTATTTGTGGCGCCGGAGAATACCTTTGGCAGATTACAATCGACATACAAGCACATGCTCAACAGCCTGCACTTGCAGTAACCCTGTTGGGTGAAGCATCGCCCGGGGGCGAAGGAGGTTATTCTGACGCTCAGGATTGTTGGGCTCGCGCTTATCATCTTTGTGCTAGCACTCGCCGCAAGCGCACAGGTTCCAACCAGCGGCAATGTGTTCGTGGGGTACTCGTATGTTCACACAGACCTCGGTGCCCCCAAGCCCAATCCAGATGCAGGCCTAATCACCATTGACAATCCCACAGGCCTGAACGGCTGGCACGCGTCTTTAGAAGGAAAGGTCCTGCCACACGTGGGCTTGGTGGCCGATGTTAGCGGTCAGTATGGCTCACAGACTTTTACGCATAGCTGCGGGTTCATCTTGCCTTGCATTCGCACCCGGGGAACGGCAGATACGAATTTCCACAATTTTCTCTTTGGGCCAAGGATCTCGGCTTCTGTGGGAAAATTCACCCCTTTCGCCCATGCTATGCTCGGCTTTTCTCGCATAAGTGAGACCTTTAACGAGCGCACTACCACTTTTCATGTAAGCGAATTCGGATTCAGCGATGCTGTTGGCGGCGGCCTCGACTACCGGCTGATACCGGTAATCGGCTGGCGCGTGCAGGTGGATTTGCTGCAGACGCGCTCATTTAGCGATACCCAAAATAATTTTCGTTTTTCGACTGGCCCCGTCTTCCGCTTCTAAAGCACCGCCTGCTTGGGAATGCCTGGACAGCTATATGTCGGTGCGTTTTTCGCTGTGCCGGGCGATGTACCAGCAGGGGCCGTATCCAAAGTGCGGAAACAATGAACGAACACAGATCTGCTTCTCTGGCTCTTTGAAGACGTATTCAGTCTTACCATTCTTCTGATGGATAGCGTAATACGGTTCTACGCTTACCGAGCCGAAAGCTCTGCGATTCATGGCAATTCGAGATCGAACGATAAGATAGTCTCCAATGTAGAGCGTAGCAGCCACCAGCATTACCACGGCCATGATCCGCTTCATTCGTCCCGCTATTCTAGCCGCCCAAATTTGCCCACCATTAGACAATGCCTTTTCTGACCCTATTCAGAATCCATCTGCCAGCGGAAGCCCGCTCGGGGTAGAATACGCGCACCAAACGCCGCACATACTCCAGGCGCGGTTAAGGCCAGATAAATGGCCGGTGCCGGTAGGAGCGGAGGGACACAAAGCCATGTTCATTTCGCGCAGAAGCTTTCTTAGAACTGTTGGCATTGGGACCGCCACTGGGGTGGCAATGCAGTGGCCGCTGCGGGAAACATCCCAGGCTGCTCGCGTTGAACCTGCGCGAGCGACGCAGCCCGGCGGGCCAGTTCGTCTGGATAGCAACGAGAATGCTTATGGTCCTTCTGCGAAGACCATGGCCGCGATGCGGATCGCGCTGGATTCCGCGAATCGCTATCCGTTTAAGCAGTACGACAAGTTGACATCGGAGATCGCCACATTTCACGGTGTAAAACCTGCGCAGGTGTTACTTGGATGTGGCTCGACAGAAATTCTCAGGGTCGCAGCTGCGGCCTTTTTAGGTAAGGGAAAGCAGCTGGTCCAGGCACTGCCCACGTTTGAAACGATAGAACAGTATGCCCGCTCCAGCGGTTCCGAGGTGGTCTCGGTCCCATTAACCAAAGATTTTGCTCACGATCTCGATGGAATGCTGGCACACGCCGGCGCCATGCCGTCGTTTGTGTATATCTGCAATCCAAATAATCCCACGGCTTCTATCACGCCGCGCGCCGACCTCGAGAGTTTTGTGGCCAAACTTCCGGCTTCATCCTACGTGTTGATAGACGAGGCGTATCACCATTTCGCCGGAGGGCCGCCCTCCTATGTTTCGTTTCTCGATCGCCCAGTGAGTGACGAGCGCCTGATCATAATGCGGACATTCTCGAAGGTGTATGGCCTGGCAGGGATGCGGCTCGGTTACGCGATCGCTTCTCCAACCCTCATCGAGCGCATGCGTCCGTTTATTACCGGGATTAATGTGAATGGAATCGTGATGCCGGCGGCACTCGCGGCCATGCATGACACCGAGGCGGTGGCTGATTCTGTGAAGAAGAATGCCAATGTCCGCCAGGAGTTCTTCAATCAAGCTGCATCGCGACACTTGACACCTATTGAGTCACATACAAACTTTGTGATGATGGAGACACACCGCCCAGCCCGGGAGGTGATCGAACATTTCCGCAACAACAATGTTTGGATCGGGCGCCCCTTCCCTGCCTTCCCAACCCACGCGCGCGTGTCTTTTGGGACTCCGGATGAGATGCAGGCTTTCTGGCGTGTCTGGGACCTTGCGCCGTTCGCGAAAATGACCGCGACCCAGTAGCGTCTCAACTCATCCACATAATATGAGGTCAACTTGTCGTCTCCCGTAGCGACCCCCGATAAAGGCTCGGCCAAAAAAGCGCCCATGCAACAGCTGAAGACGGTCTGGCCGGACTTGTGGGCGTTGATTTATCCCCGCCGCGGCTTGCTGGCGCTTGGGCTGATACTCATGGCAATCAATCGGGTTTCCGGATTGGTGCTTCCCGCCTCCACGAAATTCCTGGTTGACGACATCATTGTTAAACGACATACGCAACTGCTTCTACCTCTGTTGGGAGCGGTCCTTGCCGCTACGCTGATTCAGGGCGCAACGTCGTTCGGTCTAACCCAATTGCTCTCCAAAGAGGCGCAACGTTTAATCACTGAGTTACGGCAGAAGGTGCAGGTCCACGTTGGCCATTTACCCGTGGCCTACTACGATTCCAACAAGACGGGCACGCTGGTGGCGCGAATTATGAATGACGTTGAGGGCGTGCGTAACCTGATCGGTACCGGGCTGGTGGAGTTCGCCGGCGGACTGCTCACCGCTGTAATCGCTCTGGTCGTGCTGATGCGCCTTAGTGCGTCCATGACGCTTTTTGCGTTTACCTGCCTCGTACTGTTTTCCTTTGGCCTGAAAAAGGCATTTACGACGATTCGGCCCATTTTCCGCGAGCGCAGCAAGATCAATGCGGAGGTTACAGGAAGGCTGACGGAATCGCTCGGTGGCGTGCGCGTAGTGAAGGGGTATCACGCTGAGGCCCGCGAGGAGGGCGTGTTCAGCGCGGGCGTGCACCGGTTGTTGAATAACGTTCTGCGGACACTCACCGCCACTTCATTGATGAGCCTATCTTCAGCAATGCTGATAGGCATCGTCGGCGCCGTGGTCATGTATATGGGCGCACGGCAAATCATCGCCGGCAAGCTGACCCTTGGCGGCTTTTTCACGTACACCATGTTTCTGGGATACCTGGTGGCGCCGATTTTTCAGGTGGTAAATATCGGGACGCAGATCACTGAGGCAATTGCCGGCCTGGAGCGCACTCACGAAGTCCTGTCCGAACCTCCGGAAGACCAAGACCCAGAACGCAAAATTCAGCTTCATGAAAATAACGGAGCAATCCGTTTCGAGAATGTGGATTTTGCCTACGATCCCGACAAGCCGGTGTTGAAAGACGTCAGCTTTGACGCCAAACCTGGCACGGTGACGGCGCTAGTCGGGTCATCGGGTTCCGGCAAGTCCACCATCATTGGCCTCATCGCCGCGTTCTACAAGCCAGTAGCGGGTCGCATACTGATTGATGGAATTGACCTCAATCACGTACGACTGGATTCTTACCGAGAGGCTCTAGGGGTCGTGCTGCAGGAATCGTTTCTGTTCGACGGCACGATCCGGGAGAACGTGGCATTTTCTCGTCCGAATGCCCGCGAAGAAGAAATCCGACGCGTCTGCCGCATCGCTCGCGTGGATGAGTTTGCGGAGAAGTTCGCCACCGGCTACGACACGATCGTTGGCGAGAGAGGTGTGAAGCTCTCAGGCGGACAGCGGCAACGCATCTCGATAGCTCGTGCGATTCTTGCCGATCCGAGAATTTTGATTCTCGATGAAGCCACGTCAAGCCTGGATTCGGAATCGGAAGCACTGATTCAGCAGGGACTGTCTTATCTGATGGCTGGGCGCACGACTTTTGTAATCGCGCACCGCCTGAGTACTATCCGTCGTGCGGACCAGATCCTGGTCGTCGAGGCCGGTGAAATTGTTGAACGCGGAACGCACCAGGAACTATATGCCGCCCGCGGCCGCTACTACGATTTATACACTCGGCAGCACGGGTTGGAGACCAATCTGTTTCTGGCCCCGGGCGAAGGCGATTTTCTGGCGGAGAAAGAGGACGCCAGCGCCGACAACAAAGAACCTGCCATACCCGATCCGGTGGACCTGATTCGCGGGGTGTAAGTAGGTGCCCGCCCTATTATGAACCGTGTGGCCCGGCTTGGCCTCCTTGACCAGCAGGCCAATCGATCTTAGTATCCTAAGAGTGGCCAGATCGTCGGTAGCCCGAGTAGCGCTCCCTACAGCAGGCGAGCTTAAGCTCTTAGAAATTCTTTGGCGTATTGGGGAAGGCACAATTGAGGACGTGCTTGATGCCTCTGGGGAAAAACCCCCGCCCAATTACAAGACGACCCAGACTCTTTTGCGCATCATGGAGCAAAAGAAACTGGTGAACCACAGGCCCCAGGGCAGGGCATTTTTATTCCGCGCGCGAGTGAGCCGGGAACAAATCACTCGGGTCTCGGTGAGGAATTTACTGGGTCGTTTCTTTGGCGGCTCGGGGGCCGAACTGGTGGTGAACCTTCTGGAGGAAGAGCACATCAGGCCCGCGGAATTGGAGGAGCTGGAACAATTGATCCGGAGGCGACGCAGAGGTAGGACGTAGAGGTGGAGTGCCCAGTGAGTGGCTGGGCGATACCTCAGAGCAGAGCTGAAAGCGGAAGCGAGGTCTTATGCATACCCACTTCACCGTGTGGTCAGGCAGCGCCAGCCTGACGTATCTCCTGCAGGTGCTTGGCTTATATGTGCTGGTACGCACGTTGTGCTGGTTCTCTTCAAGCGCGCATCTCCGGTTCCGGCTGTGGGCGGCATTCCTCGGAGTGACGGTTCTCTTATGGCTCGAGCCTCTTTTCCACCTGCGTGTTTTAGCCACTATTACGGCTCTAACTGACAGCGTGTTCCCTCTCCACGCAAGCTCTGCCATGCTCCCAGCCGACACCCCCATGCAGCAGTCGTGGGAGATTCCGCCCTTTTCTGCGCCTCTTCTTAACTCCATTGCTTTCTGGTTGACTCGGGTTTACTTCCTGGTAGTCGCAGGGTTGTTGTTGCAAACCGGTGCGCGATCGGTTCGACTGAAGCGCCTTATTGCCCGCGCCCGCCCGGCATCGCCCGATGTGGAGGCCGTGTTTCAGCGGATGAGCGCCGAGGCCGGCGTCAAATCTTGCGCTTTAGGAATCCTTCCTGGCCTGCGGTCTCCCGCAACGGCGGGCTGGTGGAGGCCGCGAGTGCTGCTTCCGGAAGAACTCCTTCCCCAAATTGCAGTTGACGAGCTGTCGGACATTTTGCGGCACGAACTCATTCACGTTCGCAGGCGGGACTATTTGTGGGACAGACTTGCTTCTCTGAGCTGTCAGATCATGTTCTTTAACCCCGCGGTTTGGATTGCGTACCGCCGTCTTTGCTGGGAACGAGAGCTCCTGTGTGACCAGGGGGTAGTGGAGGCGCGGAAAGAGCGCCGTCTTGATTACGCCGATTGCCTGGCCAAGTTGGCTCGCTGGTGGTTTCTGGGTAGCCAGGACGCCAAGGCGATTGATTTCGCTTCTTCAGCTTCCTTGATTGCAACTCGAGTGCGGGCGCTGTTACACGAACCGGTAAGGTATTCAAGGATGCGATCGGCTATAACCGCGATGTGTACGCTGTCGGTGTTCGCCTGTGGTCTATGGATGCTGCCCAGTATCGGTATCAGTCTCGGCTGGCCCATGGGAGGGGAAAGCAGGCCAAAGAATTCCACGACACGACTGCGAGCGTCGAGTGTTGCACATCGCGGCAAGATCCGGCACATCGCACATTCGTCAGCGACAGCTCCGTCAATAGGAATGGCCATAAAAGGGTCACCATCACTTAACACAAGCGATTTAAAGTGGCCCTCCACACATTATTTGCCTGCCCCTCCCGAGGATTCTCTCTCAGCGAGTGGGGAGCGGCGGGTTGAGGATAGCGAAGAAAGCGCTACACACGCCGCGGCGGATACAACTTCGGAAGGCACCAACCGGCATGGTGGATGGGACGAGTCTCCGAGTTCGCTGCCCCGTGCTGCAACTGCGCCGAGTTGGGAAAGCGTCGCAATCCGGGCCGTCATAACCGGAATTGGGTTGGCCCAGAGTGGCGCCGGTCCAGGCTCCGGCGAAGGACCGGAAACCAAAGACGGAAAATAACGCAACCGCCTATCTCCCAGACTTTTTCTCGAAATTCGCCAATCTAAGTTGAACAACTGGACTCGCCGAACCTTTCGGGCGCAGCCTCCCTACGGCATTCTGCTTACGTGCAACAAACCAAGTTGTGTCGATTCTTAGTCTTAGCCAATTAAGAGCAAATGCAGGGCCACAAAATTACTGGGTACTCTGGTTTCTTCTTGACACTTCGTCTTAATCAATTAAGACTTCAACCATACAGCAGCTATTTCAAACACAGGAGGTTTAACAATGTTGAGACTACCACTACTTACTTTGGGCTTGTTGTTCGCGGTAACGCTCTTTTCCGGAGCATGGAAGAAGCCGCTGCATCAACTGTCCTCACACGCTGGAACTACTTCATCCATTGTCCAGGTAGCCGACGATGAGGGTGGCAGCTCCGACACGCCCGGTGTTGATCCTGACACCGTGGAGCAGGGGCCCGATGGCGACGGCAACGTCGAAGGTTAGACCTTCGCGTCATCCACTCTCACGTCCCGTAACTTAGGACAAGTCGAGTGCCGTCCCCTTGGCCGAGTCGGGCTGAACGGGCGGCACTCGATTTTCTTTCGCGTTGTTTGTTCGGAAGTTCCTTCGCCGCTCGCGGTTAACTCTACCCAGGAGCGGATGAGAAAGGAAAACAATGAACCAGATTGGCCGTTACATCGCTCTGGTCCTTATCTCGACCACGGCTTGCGTGTGTCCAGCACAAAATATTGCTGAGGTCGCGGGAACTGTAGAGGACCAAAGCGGGGCTGTGATTCCCTCCTCGAAGGTGACCCTGACAAGCAGGATGACACAACGATCGCTTCATACCCTTACAGACGAGGAAGGGCGTTTTTTATTTAGAAATGTGGAAGCGGGGCCCTATTCAATCAAAGCCACAGGCGAAGGCCTTCAGAGTCCAGATCTGGCTGTGATCGTCCGTAACACTTCCGTCGAACTGAAAATCACCGCGCGAATTACGACGGGAGAGCAAATCACAGTATCCAGCAGTGCAATTGATCGTGTCTCACCCGAAGGCAACGCAAGTGCGGTGACGGTAAACGATAATTTTCTGCGCGCGCTTCCGACCGACAGTCAGAACCTGCTGCCGCTGCTGAACAACTTCATCGTACCGGCCGCAACAGCCACGGCTGGACCCTCGATCGTTGTAGACGGTCTGGAGGCAGATCAACTGGACGACGTTCCGGCATACGCAATCAAGCGCATGATCATTGACAGGAATCCCTATTCGGCCGAATACCGCCGTCCGGGCACGGCCCGGGTTGAGATCACAACCAAGACGGGCTCACAGAAGCTGTTTCACGGGAATCTTGCCCTGTTTGGGCGAAATTCAATATTTGACTCCCGAAACGCATTGGCCCGAATCAAGCCTGATCTGAACCGGCGTCTGTGGGAAGCCAGCTTCAGCGGGCCTTTCGCTGTGAGGCACTCTTCGTTTTTCGTTTCCGGCCAGCATTTCGGAGATCAGGAGACCGCGGTGGTAAATGCCCGCACGCTCGCCGGTCCAATTGTGGCAAACGTACCGACAAGCCAAAAATGGACAACTCTATTGGGACGAGTTGATTTTTACTCTAATCCAGGCCGCACTTTGTCGTTCTTGTATGGCTTCAACGACAAACATGAAATGAATCACGGGATCGGCGGGCTCAGTCTTCCGTCGCAAGGCATCGCTACACGATTGCGCTCAAATCGTATTCAAGCCACGTATCAGCAGGCGTTGTCACCGAATTTCTTGAACACGGTTCGATTCATGGCACGCAAGGAAATGGATCAAAGCGGGTCTCCACCGGATGCGGCAAAAATTGTTGTGAACGGCGCATTTATCGGAGGGTCTGCGCAGACGGCGACTCTTGCCCATGAAAATATCCTGCAAGTCGAGGATGTTGCGGCTTACAGTCACGGCCGTCACACATTTCGCTTCGGTGCAACCGACTGGACGCGGATGGTGCATGGCAGCGACTGGTCAAATTTTGGGGGGACCTTTCAGTTTGCAGACCTGAACCATTTTGCTCAGGGACTACCTTATGTTTTCATCATTAATCAGGGCGAGCCGCAGCTTTCCTTCCGCGTACAGATAGTCAGCGGATTTTTGCAGGATGAGATTAAGCTGCGGCCCAACCTCAACGTGGCTCTCGGCCTGCGTTATGACTGGCAATCGAACCTCGATCGCCGAAGTGAGTTTGCGCCACGTATTTCCGTCGCATACGCTCCGGGCGATCAGAAGACAGTTTTCCGCGCCGGAGCAGGAATTTTTTACGAGTACCTACCGCAAATAGCTGTCTGGCGCACAGCGCTTTTCGAAGGTCTTCGACAAAGCCAGTTGGTGATCCCGAATCCCTCTTTCCATGGTTTGCCGGTCTCTGGTACCGCTCCGCCCAGTATCTTCCGACTGGCGCCCGATTTGACGGCGCCTTACGTCTTACAGAGCAGCCTCGGGATTGAGCGCCAACTGGGAAAACAAATGGTGCTGACCGTAGAAGGCCACTTTCTTCGCGGAGTCCATCTCTTCAGAACACTCGACATTAACGCACCGCTGCCCCAAACCGGCGTGCGCCCGATGGCGAATTTTCTTAACCTGGACCAGATCGAATCAACCGCGATGATGCGAAGCGCAGGCCTGAGCGTGAGTTTTCGGGGGCGGGTAGGAAGACGTGCTTACCTGATGGCACAATACAATCTATCCCACACGACTAACGACACCAGCGGGATCTTCAGCCTGCCGGCAAACAATTACGATTTGCGGGCGGAACGAGGCCGTGCCGATTTTGATCGCCGGCATCGTTTCAGCTTGACCGGCGTGGTGAATTTGCCGGGCTCTACAAGAGTAGGAACGGTGCTTGCTCTTTCTAGTGGCGCTCCATTTGACATCACCACCGGCTTCGATACGAACGGCGACACGGTGGCAAATGACCGCCCGTGGGGAATTACGCGTAATCAAGGGCAAGGGACCGGAACTGTGCAGCTTGATCTGCGCTTCACAAAATTATTTCGCGTTCCTCGAGCGCTGAGCCGCGAGGGACATGCGGACAATTGTGAATTAAACGCGGACTTTTTCAATGCAATTAATCATGCCAATTTCAGCAACTTCATCGGGGTACAGAGTTCTCCCTTTTTCGGACTTCCATCTACGGCACTGCCGGGGAGAACAGTGCAGCTATCTGTGAGATACCGTTTCTAGTGTTGATTACTCTTTGGCCCTGTGGCGGTTTTTATGATGAAAGGAGAGCCACTGCCGCTAACCCGCAGAGGACACCGAGGCCTTGCAGTAAGGTCACTGTTTCGTGCAGCAGCAAGGGGGCGACCAGGACAACTACGATGGGATACATTGCCGTGAAAGGCGCTACTACCGAAGCTTTCCCGCCACTATGCATCGCCTCCAGCAGCGCCCACGCGCCCAGGGAATTCAGTAGCCCACCCAGCACGCCGAGAACGGCAGCATAAAAGGAAACTTCGAGCGCCGCCTTTCCCGGAAAAATCAAGGGTTGAAACAGGAGGAAGCCGACGATCAACCAGATGGTAGCCGATTCGCCAGACAGACGGTTGGTGGACAGCTTTTGCAGCAGGCCTACGACGCCCCATGAAAGCAGCACCGCCACCGAGAACCAGAACCACGGAGCTACGTGCATACGCACTCCATCTAAAGAGAGAAGATCACCATTGCCGCGACCGCAAAGCCCAGTCCCAATATCTGTTTACGGGTTAGCCGCTCGCGCAGGACGGTGATCGCCAACAGCACTGTAATCATCGGATACAGCGACGTCGCGGTGGTAATCACCGCCGTGTTCCCGCCACTGCGATAGGCAGCGACCAATGCCAGATTTCCCACACTGGAAAGCAGACCGTTCGCCACGCCATAGAAAATTCCAAGCGAATCTTTTTCCATTTGACCGCGACGCTTGATCAGGAGTGCGATGGCGACCGGAGCAGCGCCCACCGCGAAGAAAAACTGCATGGCACTGGCTGATAAATAATTGGAGCCGAGTTTTGAGCACAACGCCCATGCTCCCCACAACAGCACCGCCAGAAAGGAGCAGACAAACCACTTCTGCCTGAAATGCGAAAGCGTTTTGATAATGATTCCCGAATCAGCACTAACTGGGCGCTGGCCGGGTTCTAGTGGTTGAGTTGCACCTTCAAGCGTCATGGAATCTACTCCGCGCCTTTCATCTTGAGGACGAAACTTTGGATCTCTGAGGTGCGATGTTCCAGGTTCGCTTGCGCCTTGGCGAGAACTTCGCGGTGTCGGGCAAACATTTCTTTGGCTTCTTTTTGGCGACCAAGACGGACATATGCCTGCCCAGCTCTGTATAGCGGCTCCGGAAAGTTGGGGTCCATCGCTATAGCCTTTTCATAGCGAGCCACGGCATCAGGCAATCGTTTTTCCAATCGGGACAATTCTCCCATCTGGTAATAGACTCGCGCGTCACCTGGGTGCAAAACCGCGGCACGATCCAGCGCCGTCTTTGCTCGTTGCGCATGAGTTGTATTCTTATCGTCATCCATCTGCTTCACTAATGCGGAGCCGTAATAATACTGGACGCTGAAGCTGTCAGGCCTCTTGCCAGCAAAATAGGCCAATTTCGCAGCGACATCACCGGCTCGAGCACCTGAAAAACTGAACGCCTCGCCGAGAAAAATGTATGCCGGTTCGAACGTAGGATCCAGGTCCACTGCTTTAAGAAATGAATTGACCGCCTCTGCCGTCTTGCCACCAAGGAACTGAGATGTTCCCAGCCCTACCAAAACTTTCGCTGACTTGGGGAACCGCGCCTCTGCAGCATGAAAGACGCTTTCTGCGGGAGCGAAATTCTCATGGAGAAGAAGCTCAGCTCCGAGGTCAAATGCAAACTTGTCGCTTGCGGGAGTAAGGCGGACAGCTTCCTGATAGTGGGCAAGAGCGTCTTTGTATTCGCGCCTGGCCTCGTAAATGTCACCCAAAAGATCATGGACTTCACCTGTGTCCTTGATAGCGAGGGCGCGTTGCGCCGCTTGAAGGCTTGCAGCGAGGTCTTTGGTTTGCTCCAGCCGCAAAACAGCCAGATTGTAAAAAGCGTCGTAAGAGCCGGGGTCTTCAAGCGTGGCTTTCTGGAAAACATCTAGTGCCTGCGTGTACGCACGGTAAGACGCCAGCACTGTTCCCTCCCGCACATGGCGGACATCTGGGCTTAGATCTTGCATGCTCTTGTCCATCAATGTGACGGCATCATCAGTTCGGCCTTGTTTCAGGCGTACCAACGCCAATGCGTACAGGGACTGACGGTCATCGGGCACGAGAGCGACGGCCTTTTCCAGCACTGTGGACGCGGCAGGAATATCACCCTCATCGAAGCTGAGCGTTCCCATCAGCCTTAACCACGGCACTCCATCTTCTCCGGCTGGAAGTGCGGCCGAGCTGAGAAGGCGCAGAGCGCCTTTGCGATCACCGATTCCGGCGGTTGCCACAGCAAGCTCGTAGGTGATGGCCGCGGAATGGTCACGCCGGTATGCCCGCCCAAGCAGAGCCCGAGAATCCGCATATCGGTGGGCGCTATTGAGTAGTGCTCCCAAATTGTAGAGGGCATTCACGTCAGCCGTGTTAAGAGCAAGCGCTTGACGAAACGCAGCCTCGGCATGCTTGGCATCGCCTTGATGAAGGTAAGCCGCGCCTAAATTGTTGTATGCCTCGGGCCGGCCGGGCCGCAGACGCGCATATTTCTGAAACATGGCAAGCGACTTTTCGCCATTCCCGCCGCGGCCATAAGCTATGCCAAGAAGGTTGTAAACGTCCGGATTGCGAGAATGGGTGCCCCGGTAGTCCTCGAGCATACGAATCGCTCCGGGAATGTCACCTGACTCGAGTGCCTGCTGCGCGGAACGCAATATATTCGGCTGTTGCGCACTGCAAATACTCACCAAGCCCAGCAACAAGAACGCCAGCCCGATCCAGAGGTTCGAAAAACGCTGGAGGATTGGACGGGGATGGGCCATGAGGGCGGATAAAGAGGTTCCGCCTCGACTCTACCAGACAATTACTTAGCCTTGCGTGGGTACATGCGAAGCTTGAGGCGGTCAGTCACGTAGGCCTTCATCTCTTGCGCGCTGGCTTCAATGCTAGGCTCACGAGTGCGGTCCAGTTCCAACATTACCCATCCATTGAAGCCGATATCGCGATACAGATCAGCCAATGCAGGGAAGTTCACGACGCCCTTGCCCAGTTCAACAAAGTCCCCAGTCCCCGATTCCCCTAAGTAGCTGGGACCTGGCAGCTTGGGATCGAAATCTTTCCAGTGGCTCACAGCCAGCTTGGAAGCATAGGTCTTGACAGTCTCGACCGCATTAAGCCCCATTCCCGTGAGGTGGCCGACATCCGCGCAGAACCGTATGTACTTCGGGTTTGTCTGGTCCAGCACCTGCAACACGATTTGCTTAGGAATGTCCCTTTCGGCGTGGAAGGCGATCACGATGCCGAAGTCCTCCAGCGCGAGCCGACCTATGTTGTCCATCACGCTGATGGCGTTGCGAACGTCTTCCGGGGTCCGCTGGTAGAGTTTTCCGGGCGCAGAGGAGGGTACATCCCACCCCAAAGCGATGTATTCGGCACCCGCCGTCTGCAGAAAGCCCGCGACCGAGCGCACCTTCGATTGCATTTCCGGCAGTTTCTGGGAGTCGTGCAAAGGCAACGCCTGAAAGACGCCCGGTAGACGCACGCCAACCGCATGCGAACGCTTGCGGAAGGCGGATACATTGTTGTGGTAAGCGGAATCGAGGCGCGCTTCACCATTATCGGCCTCGGTTGCGCCGATATTTAGAGCGGCTATCGCTTGCGCGGCGTTCCAATAAGAATCGGTTGACGCAGTCTCCGTAAGCCAGGTTGTGGCCGCCATGCCGATTTTAAACTTCTGCGGCTTGGGGGCTGCGAAGGCAATTGAAGACGGAACCCCGAGGGCCAGTGCTCCTAGGGCACCTACCCTGAGAAATTCCCGCCGCTCCAAGGCGCGTCCCATGCGCTCAGAAGTAAAACTTCAGAGCGAACTGGATTTGCCGCGGTGGGCTGGCAAGGCTGGAAATGTGGCCGAAGCTTGGACTGGTTATGGTTGAGCTTGGAGGTCCAAATTGCGGCTTGTTCCAAAGATTGAAAGCCTCTACCCGGAATTGGAAGGATTTGCTCTCCGTTATGGGGAACTGCCGGAAGAGCGACATATCCCACAGCGAGACTCCAGGCGTGCGCGGGCCGGGTGTAGGACTGCAGTTTCCAAAAAAGTATTGCGCCGGCATGGCGTAAGCGTTGGGATCGAGCCAGGAATCGATTGTCTGATGGACGTGGGGGCTGGCCACGCAATTGGGACGGTTTCCTGATCCAGTTCCGCTGGTGTCAAACGGAATGCCGATCGTAACCGGCTGACCGCTGGCGTAAGTGACGATGCCATTCAGCTGCCATTGCCCAAGAATTTTGCCAGCAACACCGGAGGGGTTGAAGCTGTGCCCGGCCCCAACTGGGAGTTCGTAGGTAAAGCTGGTCACGAAGCGATGCGGCGTATCGTTGTCCCACAGCCCCCACTCCAAGTTGCGGCGATAGCGGTCCTGGATTCCACGGGTACCAGCTTCAAAATCACTGACCTGGGTCCGAGCTTTGCTCCAGGTGTATGCCATGTGGAGGGCGAGGCCCCGCGACATCTTTTTGTCAGCGCTAAGCTGAAGGGCGTTGTAGTTCGAATTGGAGGCGCTTTCCAGCCACTCAATATAGGTCGGGCCGGTGGCAGAGGGCGGAACACTTCGATCCTGGCGAAAATCCGGGAACGGGATGACTGGCGGCGATCCCGGAGTGATCAGGTTGCTCTGATTTTCATTAGTCAAGCTCCAAATATGGCGTCCCTGATTGAAAACGTAATTCGCCTCAACGACCATATTGCTCGTTAGAGAATACTGAAAACCAAAACTACCTTGATAGATGGTTGAGGGCACAAGGTTGGGGTCAATGGCACGGATGAAAAGCTGACTGGCCTGGTCGAGGTTATTGATATCAACCGGTGTCAGGAAATTTGCCGGGAAGCCGTTCTTAAGAAACATGGCCGGAGCTTCGCTTTGCGAGCGGCTCTGTTCAACGTCAGCCAGAAATGGCGGGTTTAACGCCAGCTGGCTCTCACTTCCGTAGCGGTAATAGTTCTCAAAATAAACCCCGGCTCCTGCGCGCCATACCAGCTTGGGTGTAATTGCGTAAGAGAGGCCGACCCGCGGTGCGAAATTATGCCGCTGAGGGTGAACTGTGGTCCTTTCGAATGTGCCAGAGGCATTGGATGGGATGGTGAAGAGTCCTCCCTGTCCGCCCCGCAGTTTCGGGTCGAAGTTGGTGGCGTGGTTGTCACGTTCGAACAGCGGGCTTGCATATTCGTAGCGGACGCCGTAATTGATAGTCAGGTGGTGACTGGTGCGCCAATTGTCTCCCACAAACCAGTTAAGACCGTTTCTGTAGATGTGAGCAATATTCAGGTTTTCGAGAGCGTCATACTGCGGCAATCCGAGCAGAAAATCGGTAATGCCTTGCCCCGTGTACTGACTGCTGAAATTGAAGGCGCCACGGTTGCAGCACAGATCGAGAAAGTTAACCGAATCCCGCCGCCACTCAACTCCCATCTTGAGGGTGTGACTGCCCTTGATGTAGGTAACCGCGTCTCTAAGCTGCCAAATCTGGGCGAACTGATTCTGCGGCAGCCAGCGAGGGCTTCCCAGCTGCGAGAACCCAGCGATATCAAATTCCGGCAAGCCGCCAGTTATGGATGAGCCGAAATCCGGAATACCCGTCAGCCCGAATTGACTGTAAACGTTTTTGCCAAGAGGAGCTTGCTGCGAGTGCGAAGCCGCGCGATTGAACGTAAAGTGGGCGTCATTGACGAGCGATGAATTAAGTATGTGCACCCAAGCCGCGGTTACGCTGGTTCCGCGGTCGAGATTTCGTCCCTGAGTCGAATCCGAGGTGCCATCCGCGATGGGGTTCACCTCGGTAAAGATGCCGGGCCGGAACAAGCGCAAGTCGTAGAGGATGAAATGCCCGTAAACATTGTCCGAATTGCTGATGCGATGGTCTATACGCCCACCGACCTCATCAGAGTTGCGCGATACCTTCGGGCTGGCGACATAATTGTTCCCAGAGAATCCTCCCACCACCCCTTCTTGCGCGCGATTCGTATTGGGCAGGGGGTAGAGATTGAAGAGCTTGAGTGCGACGGGGTCAATGCAGCTCGGCTGGACAATGCCCGCATTGATACACCCGGAAAACGCTGCCAATGGCGCGATTGAAGGCGAGGTGGGAGCTGGCCCGAGTTCGTTGAAGTTTCCCTGGCGCATCAGAGGAGTGGGAACCGTGCCGACCAGAGTGGTTCCCTGCCGGATTCGGGTTCCCTCCCAGTTGCCAAAAAAGAAAGTCTTGTCCTTTCGAATGGGACCGCCAATTGTGACGCCAAACTGATTCTGCTGGAAGGAAGCTCTGGGCTGGTTGGCGCGGTTCAAAAAGTAGTCGTTGGCATCGAGTTTGTCGTTGCGGAGAAACTCATAAACATCGCCATGAATCTTGTTTGTGCCCGACTTCAGCGACGCATTAATAACACCACCGGCGCTGCGCCCGTATTCCACGTCGTAGTCGCGGGTTTGCAATTTGAATTCGGCCAGCGAATCAACTGCCGGCTGGACGGTCTGGGCGCTCTGGTCCTGCAGATTCGTGGTGAAAGAATTATTGTCGGCGCCATCAATAACGTAATTATTTTGCGTTGAACTGTTCCCGTTGACGCTGAAAACGCCTTCCGCACGCTGCTGGAAGGAAGCGCTGGGGATATTCACTCCGGCGGTGAGCAATGAAAGCTGGTCGTAGCGACGTCCGTTCAGCGGCAAATCGCGAACTTGTTGCGCGTCCACCACGTGTCCTACGTCCGCCGTCTGTGTATCGAGTAGCGGCGCCGCGGTAGTGACTTCGATTTTCTCTTCCGCCGCGCCCAGCTGCATTTGCACATCCAGCTGTTTGCGGTCCTGCACATTCAGCACGATGTTGCTGATGTTGGATTTCTTGAACCCGGAAGCATCCACGGACATGGTATAGCTGCCGACTCTGAGATACGGAAATACATAGTTACCGTCGGAACTCGCGGTAACGGTCTGCGTCTCTCCGGTAGCTTGGTTGGTGACGGCAACTTTGGCACTGGGAATCACGGCGCCGCTAGGGTCCTTAACTGTACCCACGATGCTGGCAGTGTCAATTTGCGCGATCAAAATACCGGTGAGGACCAACACTGACAATGCGACAGCCAGGAACTTACGAAGACGTATGTAATCGAAAATCCGCATTGCGCGCCCCTCTTTCTTCACCTGAATGGTGGCCAACATCGCAGCTGCCGCGAAAAACCCCTATCTTCCAAACAGGCCGGAGGAACTAACCGCTTATCTCGGATTTTGCAGCGCTGCCCACACGACAAACTATCGGCGCTTTTATACTGGCTTGTGCGGAGTTGTCAAGCATTTTTTGGTTTTACGGACTCACGCCCACTACCTACAAGGAGATTGGAGCAGGTGATTCACTGAAATCCCAAAGAAGTCCTGACAGCTAATCGGTTAGAGTGTCTGGTTCCATCCGATGATGAGGCTCGTTTCGCGCCTTAAATGCACGCGTAAGCGCGGGAAGTGTGAACAATGGGAGCGCTATACAGAATTGCGGATCTTACCTAACCGTTTTGGAGAATTTGTGGTATACATGCGGACGCTGTTACTCCGCAATTGACGAATGTACGCTGGGCCGCACAACCGGGTACGCGCCGGCTGTGCAGTCTTTGGAGGAATGAGTGTCGCACGAAATTGATCGCCGACATTTTCTGAAGTCCATCGCAGCCGGTGGAACGGTTGCATTGACCTCATGGACGGTCTCGGAAGCGCTCACCACAGAGGGTACCCTCGCCCGCGGCTGCAAAGTCTTCACTCCTCCACAGGCAGCGTTGGTTGAGGCCATCGCAGAGCAGATCGTACCCAGCGACGACTTTCCAGGCGGCAAAGGCGCTGGCGTTGTCTTTTACATCGATGGAGTCCTCGCCGGTCCATTCGGGAAATTTTACAGAGACCATTACGAGAGAGGCTTGCGCACGATAGACGAGGTCAGCCAAAAACAGCTCGGCGCCAAATTTGCTTCTCTTACATCGGCGCAGCAGACTACGTTTCTCAAAGATCTGGAATCAGGCCAGGCGGCGGGCAATGCCGGGCGGCAGTTCTTTGCGCTGATTTTGGAACACACCATGGAAGGCTACTACGGCGATCCTGAACACGGCGGCAATCGTGACGGAGCCAGCTGGAAGATGATTGGATTCGAAGGCTAGAACATGCCGAACTCCAAGGTTGACGTTGTGGTTGTGGGATCGGGAGCCGGCGGCGGCATCGTCGCCAAGGAACTTGCCGAGGCAGGATTGTCGGTGGTGGTGTTCGAGCGCGGTAAAAAATATAGCCTGGCTGATTTCAATCACGATGAGCTGAACTCGCAGTATTCAGTTCCGCCGGCATACGGGCCAAGCGTGCACCCCAATCCCAGGACTTTTCGATTTACAGACCGGGAGCCTGCCCAGATCGTCTATCCGGGAGTTGATGAGCATTACGGCAAGACCGCAGCGGCTGTGGGCGGGGGGACGCTCGCGTATGGGGCGGCGGCATGGCGCTTCAAACGTGAAGACTTCCGCATGAAGTCAACCTACGGAGCGATTCCAGGCACCACGTTAGAGGATTGGCCGATCAGCTACGACGACCTTGAGCCGTACTATGAAAAAGCAGAGTACGAGCTCGGAGTTTCCGGACTAGCTGGCGCCGACCCCTTCGCCGAGCCGCGAAAAAAGCCTTATCCCGTTGGTCCGCTGCCTATTAACCCGCAAGGCGAAATCCTCCGCGATGCCGGAAAACGGATCGGATGGCATCCATTCCCGCCGCCGTTTGCCATTCTGACCGAGGCATACCACGGTCGAAGCGCGTGCGTGCAATGCCCGTGGTGTCTGGCTCATGCGTGCGAAGTGGGCGCGAAATCAGGAACCCAGATCACCATGCTGCCGCGGGCGATTAAGACGGGGAAATGTGAACTACGCGCCAACAGTTTCGTAACTCGAATCACAACCGACGCCAAGGGGCGGCCGAATGGGGTTGAGTATTTTGACGCCCAGAAAAAAGGGCATCAACAGAATGCCGACCTAGTTATAGTAGCTTGCTCGGCGACTGAGTCCGCGAGGCTGCTTCTTAACTCCGGTAGCAAGTTTCATTCTAGCGGGTTGGGAAATTCTTCGGGACAAGTGGGGCGCAATCTCAACGATCACACCGGCGCTGACGCCTTTGGTCTTTTTGAACGAGAAATTCCTCATGGCCGCGGCCCCGGCCCGTCCATTGCGTTCAATGATTGGAACCACTCGCACGCACCCGGGATTCCCGGTGGCGGCTACATCTACAACTACTACTGCACCCTCCCTATTGAATTCGCCGATAATCGGCCGCCTGGCGAACCTATGTGGGGCAAAGCTCACAAAGAATTTCAGCGAAAGTATTTTCGTCGTTACATTCACCTGGGCAGCAACTGCCAGGCGATGCCGCAGGAAAAAAACTACGTGGACCTCGACCCGAAGGTGCGCGACGCATGGGGAATGCCGGTCGCTCGTATCACGCATTCATTGATGAAGGTTGACTATGACATTGCTGACTTCGTCATGGACAAAGAGGAACTGCTGCTGAAAGAAGCAGGCGCAATAAAGACCTGGCGTGGCAGAAACGGGAAAGGTGGCGTGGGCGACCACCAGAACGGCACTTGCCGTATGGGCAACGACGCTAAGACTTCGGTCGTCAGCCGCTACTGCCAGAGCCATGACGTGGACAACCTCTTTGTAACTGATGGCAGCGTCCTCGTGACCGACGCCGGATTTAATCCTTCGCTGACCATTCAGGCGCTGGCGTTTTGGGCCTCCGAATACATCAAGAAGCAGTGGAGCGGTGGCGCTTGGCGTAGCGGCAAGCGCTCTTAATCGCGACTTAGCATTGACGAGAAATTTAACGCAGCGTTTCTGTGCCGTGGAGGAAGGTAGATGAGCGGCTCTCACTCACTAATCGTGGCAGCGTGGTTGGGAATTTTTATATACGGCTACCTCAACGCCATGCTGGGGATTGTGCTGCCGAACCTGATGGAGAAGCTCAAGCTGGACAAAACCCAGGCAGGCAGTTTCTTCATGGCAGTTTCCATTGGCCTGATCGTTGCCTCAGTACCGTCTGGCTTAACCATGGATTTCCTGGGCACAAAATTAGTGGTATGCCTCGGCCTCCTGTTGGTCGCGATCGCATTTTGGGGACTGGGGATGATTAATTCCTCCAGGCTGCTGTATGCCTTGGCATTCGTTTTGGGGCTGGGAGGAGCGATGGTGGTCGCGGGCGAGAACACCACCATGTCGCTGGTCAACACCAGCCAGCGCGAGGTTGCTGCCAACCTATTGAACCTCTTCTTCGGAGTTGGCGCTTTCGTAGCTCCCTTTATTGTGATACCCGTCCTCAAGCGCTACGGATTCTCGGGAGTGCTTAAAGCTTCAGGTGTTTTGGCCGGCGCGGTCCTGTTGCTGCATTTGGGTCTTTCGTTCCCTGCGATCGCGGCACAAAGCTTCCCTCTGGCTCGTGCCGGCGGCCTGGTCACCGAGCCACGATTGCTGTTGCTTGTTTTCTTAATTTTCATGTATGTGGGTACTGAATTTTCAGTCTGGAGTTGGACGGTTACTTTGCTAACGACGGACCGCGGCTACGACCAAAAATCAGCGTCAAGAATAATTTCCGCTTTCGCCCTGGCCATGATCGCTGGACGATGGGCGACGCAGTGGACACTTGGGGTCTTCGGGCCGGAGCGGTTATTACTGATAAGCGCGGCCGGCTCGGTTGTCTTCCTGGCAGCAATGTTCCGCGCTCGCAAGCGAGTGTTGATTGTGGCCTCTGCGTTGGCGGCGGGCTGGTTTATGGCGCCTATCTTTCCCACAGCCTTGGGGCTGGCGGGAAGGTACTTCCCTTCGATGGTTGGAACGGCTATTAGCCTGGTCACGACTGGGGGCTGGCTGGGAGCGATTGTGATTCCGCCCGCTGTGGGATTCGTCGCTGACCGTCGCGGCGTTTCACGTGGAGTGCTGATTCCCGTGGGATCAGCCGCGCTCATGATGGCATCGCCCATTCTATTGGCAGCCACGCGCTAGCGGTTCAGCAGTATTCGGCATCCCGTCCCCGGGACGTTGCCCGCCATGCGCGGTCGCCAAATGTGCGAAAATCAAGCAAACTCCCAAGTCTTGAGGTACTGGGTTTGCGCAGAGATCAGGCCGACTCCCTTTTCTTCCCCAGACGTCATTTTCTTAAAACATTCGGGCTGGCATGTTTGGCTGGCAGGGACCTATTTTCCGGCGGCTTTGGCGCAAACCGGTTCGCGGTTGCGCCCGGGACGCAACCGGGGCCGGGACCTTATTTTGTCGTAGTCCCGCCGGCGGCCAGTGGAATCACGTGGCGACACGTGAATGGCAGGTCTCCTCAATACTATCTTCCAGAAACCACGGGGGCAGGCTGCGCCTTTATTGATTACGACAATGACGGCTGGATGGACATCTATCTGGTGAATAGTGGGAAATGTGATTTTTACGATCCCCAGCCGCCACTTCGTAATGCCCTCTATCGAAATAATCGCGACGGCTCGTTTACGGAGGTTACGGAGAAGGCGGGTGTTGCCGGCGGCGGCTATGGGATGGGCGTTGCAGTTGGCGATTACGATGGCGATGGATTTCCGGATCTGTATGTAACCCAGTACGGCCGCAGCATTCTTTACCACAATAACGGGAACGGAACCTTCACAGATGTGACTGAGAAAGCCGGGGTAAGCGCGCCCGGGTGGGCGTCCAGCGCCGTTTGGTTCGATTATGACAATGATGGAAAACTTGATCTCTTCGTCTGCCGATTCGTGGATTTCGATAAATCGAAGAACAAGTTCTGCGGCAACACGGCAACCAAAGAACGCTACTACTGCGTTCCCCGAGTTTACGATCCTATGCCCAGCTGGCTGTTTCACAACAATGGAGACGGGACGTTTACCGACGTGAGCCGCGAATCTGGGATAGCCCAGTCCTTGGGAAAAGCGTGGGGAGTAGTCGCTTCGGACATTAACAACGACGGATTTCTTGACCTTTTCGTCGCCAACGATACGGTACAGAATTTTCTTTTCGCAAACCAGGGAAATGGAAAATTCACGGAAATCGGAGTTGAAGCCGGCGTCGCTTACAGCGCCGAGGGCAATCCGCGTTCCGGAATGGGGGTTGACGCGGCTGACTACGATGGCGATGGTTGGCCGGATCTTTTCGTCTCCAACGTTGATCGGGAGATGTACTCCCTCTACCACAACAACCATGACCAGACTTTCGACGACGAATCCATCGGGAATGATATTGGCAAAACGACATTGCTGATGAGCGGGTGGGGGTTGAAGTTTTTCGACTTCGACAACGACGGGAACCCGGACCTTTTTCTGGCGAATGGCCACCCTGACGACAAAGTTGAAACTCGCGACAATACCGTCAAGTATTCTGAGCCGATGCTGCTCTACTGGAACAGCGGTGCCGGGTCCAGGCGAACGTTCAAGAATGTAAGTGCGCAGGCAGGCCCGATTTTCAACGAGCGCTTCGCGGCACGTGGTATGGCCATTGGAGACTTCGACAACGACGGCGCGGTGGACGTGTTGGTTGCTGTTAACGACGGCGCCCCCTTGCTTCTACGTAATGTCGCCGCCAAAGGGAGCCACTGGCTGGGAATTCGTCTGGTAGGAAAAAAGGCAAACCGCGACGCTGTAGGAGCGCTCGTGACCTGGCAGGCAGGAGATCTAAAGCGCCATCAATTCAAGGCTGGTGGTGGGAGCTACCTGGCTTCTCATGATCCGCGTATGGTGCTGGGTATCGGCCAGCGTCCGAAACTCGATTGGGTGGAGGTCAAGTGGCCGCAGCCCAGCGGACTGGTCGAGCGATTCACGGCTCTGCCGATTGATCGTTACATCACCATTGAAGAAGGCAGCGGGAGCGCACAACCAGCAGCAAGGCGAAAATAACAATTGTTTGGCGCAGAGGACCGCAGCTTTTCAGCGCCAGAACAAATCGTCACTGCAACTTAGACCGACTATGCGAATGTGCTTGACAGCACTACGTCTTTTCCAGTACCACCAAGCAGCGAATCTATCGCTCTCCTCCACGCTGTCGCGATCGTAAGTTGTGCTGAGGTGAAAAATGAAACGTAGCCTTGCGGCCGGCTTTGCTCTCTTCCTGGCCTTCGCAGCCCTGTTTGCTCCTCCGCTTCAATCCCAAGTCACGGTGACGGTGCAAGGTCGAGTATTTGACAGCACCGGCGCGGTCGTTCCCGATGCCAACGTCACCGCCGTCAACACCGCAACCAGGATCTCGCGCAGTGCAACTACCAGCCCAACCGGCGACTATCAGATAGGGTTGCTGCCAGTGGGCGATTACGTGGTAACTGCAGGCAAGTCTGGCTTTCAATCTCTGGGAAAGAAAGTGAGCCTTGATATCGGGCAGACTGCAGCCCTGGACTTCAACCTGGCTATTGGCAAGGTGACGGAAGAAGTCAAGGTAGAGGACGTGGGGGTTGCTGCTGAGCCCACGCGAACCATGATCAGTTCGGTCATTGATGAGCAGAAGATCGAGAACCTTCCCGTCAACGGCCGTCAATTCATCGATTTTGCTTTGCTCGCACCGGGCGTCACTATAGGGGACACGACCTCGGGCAGCACTGACGTCATCATTGAGCCGGTCACCAAGCTTTCCTTCGCGGGTCAGAACATTCACTACAACTTTGTCGCCATTGATGGGGCGGACAATATCTCCACGGCGTCAGGAGTGCAGAAATACACGCCTTCGCAAGAAGCAGTTCGCGAATTCCGTGTGATCAACAGCGATTACAGCACGGAATTCGGCCGCGCAGTAGGCGGCATCGTTAACATAATCACCAAGAGCGGGACCAACCAGTTTCACGGGTCGGTGTATGAGTACTTTCGCAACGATGCTCTGGATGCGAAAAGCCTCCTCGCCTCACAGGACCCGTCCAGCTGTCGCACCCCTGGCGTTCTCAGTTCGGGTGGTTGTCGTTTTCTGAATAAGCTGCGGCAAAACCAGTTCGGCGCCACCTTTGGCGGCCCGATTATCAAGGATAAAACTTTCTTCTTCGCGAACTATGAGGGCCAGCGGCGCAGCGAGTCCCCTTATTACAACTCAATCATCCTTAATCGGCTCGACGCCATCAACGCCTTCAAATCGAGCATTGGTTTTCCCGCGGAGAACCTTAACGTCACCCGCACCACCAACTATGACAATGCCCTGTTGAAGCTGGACCATTCCATAAATCAGAAGCAGTACGTCTATTTAAGATATTTTCTGGATGACAGCCGCTTACAAAACTACTCTCCGCTGAATGATGGGTCGGACCTGCCCTCCGGGTTCAAGAACAACTACTCACGCGATCAGTCGTTGGTGGGAAGCTTGACCTCCACTTTTTCTAACACGATGACCAACGAGCTGCGCATGCAGTATGCGCGGCGCTCATTTGATTTCCCCACCGTGACGGCGCAGCCGCACATGGAGGTGGCGAACCAGTTTGCTATCGGGGTGAACCGCGGCAATCCCGACTTCTACAATGAATCGCGGTTTGAGGTGGTGGACAATGCGACCAAAATCGCCGGTCGCCACACGCTGAGCTTCGGCGGCGACTTTAATTTTGTCCGCACAACTGAATCGTTCCCGCTGTTCTATCCCTTCGAGGCGACTTTTGTGTGCATCGCTCCCGATCCCACTAACCCCAACTCACCGTGCAATGGCTCTAACCTGCAAGACCATACGCCAGTGGTTCTCTGGATGGAGCGCTTTCAGGCGCCGAATTTCACAGAACCTTCTTTTGATCCGGCAGTTTTCCGATCGGCTGGCTATCCCTCCAATATCCGCAATCAGGCCAAAGGCACGCTCAACCACACCTACAACGGCCTGTTTGTTCAGGACAAATGGCGGGCCACCCAAAACCTGAACTTGAGCCTCGGTCTGCGTTGGGACTTTGAGACTTGGCCAAGTAGGGTTCTGGACAATCCGATGAACAATTTCGATCCCCGAGTCGGGTTTGCGTACAGCTTGGGAACCAGCCGCAATGTCGTGGTGCGCGGCGGCTTTGGACTCTTTCACGGAATTATTCCTTCGCCGCTGCTCATGTGCCAGGAGCCGAGCTGCGGCGGCACTGCGGCATTCGGTAAATTCCGGCCCGGAGAGGACAATCTGAACTCTACCTCTCAACTTTTTGGCTATGCCGGATTCTTTCCTGGTGCGTTCAAGAACGCTTTCAACCAATTAATTGCCAGCGGCACCTATCCCGACCCAAACAGCGCCGCCACGCCGGGTGTTCTGCTGCCGGCCACCATTGTGCGTTTCACGCAGAATCATAAGGAGCCCTACGGGATTCAGAGCAGCTTGGGAATCGAGTTTCAACCCTTCAAGGACACTATCCTCGGCGTGAGTTATCTGCGTACCCATGGCGTGCACTTGGGAAGTTTCTTCAACATCAATCAGCCGCCGCCTAGCGGGCAAGTGTTTGCACACGATTCGCATGGCAATCTGGGTGCGAAGAATACGTTCTTTGCTTGTGCGATACCTGGAGTATCGCCATCGGCGTGCCCCACCGGGGTGCCTCTCATTCCTGGCGCAGCGAATCCAGCTTACTTTACTTTTTTCGAGGCTGATTCACGCTGGTGGTCAGAGTTCGATGGCTTACTCGTCAATCTCAACAAACGTATGGGACACCACGTCAGTTATGGCCTCAGCTACACATGGGCTAAGAGTTTGGACAATGGCCCGAATCCGAGCTTCGTGCTTATTCCTCAAGACAGCGGCAACTTTGGCCAGGAAAAGGCCCTCTCCTCCGACCACGTCGCCCATCGCTTTGTAGGGAACATGACTCTCGCCGGACCGACGAACATTAATCCGGTCGTGAACGGATTTGAACTGTCGACTATCGTGACGCTGGAGTCTCCGCATTATTTCACCAAGTTCACTGGCTTTGACGTCAACGGCGATGGATTTCCGCTGAACGATCGTGTGGGCGTCGAGCCCAGGAATACCTTCAGAGGTGACAGCTATCAGACCGTTGACCTGCGTCTCTCGCGCACCTTTAAGGTAACGGAGCGGACCAGCCTGCAGGCTATGGCCGAAGCCTTCAATGCTTTGAACAACACCAATATTCGCTTCTTCAATACCGTGTACGGCGCGCCAGATTTTATTCCGGCGGGAACACCGGGCACGTTCCTCAGTGGCTCGCCGAATCCGGGCTACGGAACGCCGCGCGCAGTTTTCAATCCCCGGCAGATCCAGTTCGCGGTACGGTTGACGTTCTGAGCGGGATAGTCTGACCTGCGAAGTGTGGAAATTGCCGATGGGCGGGCGAGTCGCTCGCTGGCTCATAGAAAGTCGCGTACCCAACCTGCCATGGCAGCTAACCGGCAAACGCTCAAAGTAACAATCCCTCTCGCCGGCGGTGAGCGCGGTTTCGCAGCCATGAGTGCCAGTCGACTGCTGATGATCGGCGGCATCGCCCTGATCGTTGCCGGCATGATCTTCGGCGAAATCTTTGCGGTTTTTGTTCTGCATCAGAATGCCGGCCGTACCGGCCAGAAATTACTGGCGGCAACACTGGCTGTGGCCGCGCAAGATTCCGCCGGAGTGCGCGCGCAATTGCAGGGTCTTGGCGGCGAACTGGAAGACCGAGGAACGAAGGTGGACACTCACGTCCACCTGACGGGCTTCGGCTATCTCGCCCTGCTGCTGGCATTGGTGCAGCCCTATTTGGCGATCAGCGAACGGCGCAAGCGACAATTGGCGGGCATATTCCTGGCGGGCGCGGTGCTGCTGCCGATCGGTGTTTTTCTGATCCACTACGTTGGACTGAGCTACAGCCCGTTTGCGGCGATCGGATGGGCGAGCGTTGTAGCCGATTTTGGCGGGCTGCTTCTTATCATCGCCGGAGTTTGGTATTTCACTGGACTGCTAGGGTCTCGCGGCTCCGCGGCTTCGATTGCCAAACCTGAATGGCTGAACGATCAAAGCTGGTCGGGGCGCGTGCTTCTCACCGGCGGCACTTTGCTCATCCTGCTCGGATTTCTGGATGGAGCTTTTTATGCCGGATTTGAGTTATATCGCCACGAGGCGGTGGAAGCGACACTTCTCAGTTCCATGTTGGATAATGCCGCCAAGTTCAATCCGGCCGCGGCTACCCAAGACGTGAGCGATTACGGACACCTGCAAGCCCAGAAGGCGGTCCATATTGCGGCGCATTCTCACATCATCGAATTTGGATTAATGGCAATGCTGCTCTCGTTTATCCAGCCTTACATTTTTCTCAGCGAGCGCTGGCGGCGGCGCTGGGCGGTCGTACTGCTGATTGGTTCTGTGATATTGCCGGTTTTTGTTTTGCTGGAACTTCACATTGGATTGCTGGCCGGCGGTATCGCTGATTTCGGCGGCTTGCTGGTGGTGAGCGCGCTCATCGGAATGCTCTTCGGCGTCGTCCGCCATAGCGGGCGAAGTGACGCCAGCGCGGGAGCTGAGTCGTGAGCCGAGCCCGCAGGCTGCTGATCGTCTCCGGATTGGTATTGGCGCTCTGGGGCATGTGCTACGGCCTCCTATACGCCGTTTTATCTGAGCACCAGGCGCTGGAGGCGATGGGCGGCTCGCTGCAAACCGCTTTCACGAGCGCGGCTGAGCGCCGCATGAGCGACGCGCATAGTGCCATTGCGTCCTACGCAGCCACGAAATTCAATTACGTCCGCGAAGTGGATGTTCACTCCCACTGGATCGGTCTCGCGATGGTGCTGATTGCCCTGGGTGTTGTTTTCGATCGTGTGGCTTTCCCGGCTCGGGTTCGAGTGTGGATCGCAGCGTCTTTGGCGATCGGCTCCGCTATTTTTCCCTTGGGTGTAATCCTGCAGACCGCGCGCATAGGTCGGGTGGCCTCCGGAATGGCGGTGGCCGGAACCGCACTCGTGACTCTTGGGCTGGCTGCGGTTGCGCTCGGCTTTGCCAGAAGGCCCACCAGCGCGGCATGACAACCTGGGTCTGTTTCCGCGCAAATCCTGTCTCTGGTAAGCTTATCGGCCCACCTGAGAACCGTTTCGTACTCGGGTAGGGCCCTGATCGAAGCACAACGATGTATCCCCGTGCGTTCCGCTATCACCGGGCTGGTTCGCTAAAAGAGGCGGCCACGATGCTCTCGCAATTGGGAGCGGACGCCAAAGTGTTGGCCGGCGGCCAGAGCCTGATCCCGCTGATGAAGCTGCGCTTTGCCAATCCGGAGCATCTGGTTGACCTCAATTTCGTCCCCGGGCTCTCGTATGTAACCAATGGCGATAGTCAGTTGCGCATCGGCGCCCTCACCCGCCACGCCGAAATAGAAGACTCCGAGATTGCCGCTCGCATTCCCATCCTGCATGACTGCGCCGCCGGCATTGCCGATGTACAGGTGCGTAATCGAGGCACCGTCGGCGGCTCGCTGGCAGAGGCTGATCCCAGCGGCGACTGGGGACCGGTATTGCTCACGTTGGCGGCAGAAGTGCGTTGCATCGGGCCGAAGGGTGAGCGTGTGCTGCCGATTTCAAAATTCTTTGTTGACGCTTACACCAGCGCGCTCGCGCCCAACGAGTTGGTCAGCGAGGTGCTCGTAAAATCGCCGCCTAAGGGAAGCAGCGGCGCTTACGTGGCTTTTAAACGATCTGCCCCGGTGTATGCCAGCGCTAGTGCGGCGGTGCAACTTACGTTGGAGGGTGACGTTTGCCGCGAAGCGGCGATTGTCCTCGGGGCTGTCGGACTGATGCCCATTCGCGTCCAGGAGGCCGAGGGCGCGCTGCGGGGGCAGAAGATTACGCCGCAGACTACCGCGCAGGCGGCAGAAGCGGCGCGGGCCGCCGCTGATCCGCAACCAGATATGCGCGGCTCAGCCGAGTACAAGCGTGTGTTAGTGGCGGGACTAGTTAAGCGCGCCATTGAAGTTGCCGCGCGCCGGGCGCGAGGCGAACGGGTCGAGATTACTCATGCCTACTGCTGAAAAGATTGAGCGCGTTCCCATTGACGTGAAGGTAAATGGGAAGCCGCACGCGCTCGAGGTCGAGCCGCGAACGCTGTTGGTGGAACTGTTGCGCGAGACGTTAGACCTGACCGGCACGCATGTAGGCTGCGATACCAGCTATTGCGGCGCTTGCACTGTGCTGCTGAATGGTAAAGCGGTTAAGTCGTGCACGGTGTTTGCGGTTCATGCGGATCAGGGCGAAGTACTCACGGTGGAGGGCCTGGCTAAGAATGGGGACCTCCATCCCATCCAGGCGGCCTTTGGCGAAAACTACGGACTGCAGTGCGGCTATTGCACGCCGGGGTTGCTGCTGTCTACGTATCAGTTACTCGACGGCAATGCCGATCCCAGCGAAAAAGATATTCGCAAGGCCATTGCCGGGAATACCTGCCGCTGCACCGGCTACCAGAATATTTTCAAGGCAATCAAGGCGGCGGCACGTCAGATGAGGAAAGCATAGGATGGCAATTAAGTTCGGCGGTGAGTTCGAAGTCAATCGCAAGCCGGAAGAGGTGTATGACTTCCTCACCGATCCGAATAAGTTTGCGCCACTGCTACCCGATTTTCAGGGCTTGACCGTGCAGGACCCGACGCACTTCACCGTGAAGGTCAACGTCGGTATCTCCTACATCAAGGGAACGGCCGAGGTGAAGATGCATCTCGCTGAGGCGGAACGTCCAAAGCGAGCCAAATATGTGGGCCAGGGTAGTGTAGCTGGCGGCAGCGCCAGCGTTACCGCAGGATTTGATCTCTCGCCGACACCGACGGGCACCAAAGTAAAGTGGAGCGGTGAGGCGCAGATTTTCGGCCGGCTGACCTCAATCGCAGGCGGACTGCTCGAGCCGCTCGCTCGCAAAAATGTGCAGAGGTTGATTGATTCGCTTCAGGCGGCGCTTACATAACGACCGAGATATCGCGGCCGAAACTTTGGACATGAGTAGCGACGGCAAAAACGGACACCAGAAAAAATGGGTAGGTCAGCCTCTCCCCCGCAAGGAGGAAGGCAGGCTGCTGCGCGGCAAAGGCAAGTTCATCGACGATATCAAGCTGCGGGAGATGTGCTGGCTGCGATTTGTCCGCTCGCCGTATGCCCACGCCCGCATCGTGAGCATAGATACCGCAGCTGCCGAAGCCGTGCCCGGCGTAGTTACCGTCCTGACCGGAAGTGACATCGAGCCGCTGACCAAGCCATTCATCGAGATCGGGCCCGATCACTGCCAGAAAATTGCCGACTACCCCATGGCTTGTGGCAAAGCGCGTTATCAGGGTGAGCCGGTGGCCGCCGTTGTTGCCGAATCACCGCAGATCGCCGAAGACGCTGCCGAACTGGTGCAAGTGGAATACGAGCCGCTCCCCGCCGTGGTTGATGCCGAGCAGGCGCTCACCAATAAAAGCATTCTGCACGAACTTGCGGGCACAAACCTGGTGTGGCGCGGAGTATTCGAATATGGAGACGTTGAGAACGCCTTTCGCGACGCGGCGCACGTGGTTGAGATCGACCGCCTTCACTTCCACCGATTCTCCAGCACGCCGCTCGAGAACAACGTGGTGATCGCACACTGGGACGCGAAAGATGACCGCCTGTATTTCTGGTGCAACAATTCGTTTCCGTCTTTTGCCATTCAGTTTCTCTCGCCGCACCTTGGCATTCCGATTGACAAGATCCGAGTGCAGACAGAAGACATCGGCGGCAGCTTTGGAATAAAGATCACGAACTACACTCAAATGGCAGTGTGCGCGCTGGCCTCACGCAAATGTGGTGGCCGGCCGGTCAAATGGGTAGAGACGCGCTCCGAGCACATGACTTCGAGCGCGCACGGCAACGAGAGGACTTTCCGCGATACCCGGGTGGCGCTCGATAAAGACGGCGTTATCACTGCTATCAGCTCGCGCCACATTGACGACTGCGGCGCCTATCCGCGCTACGAGCCGTTGGGCTGCGTGATCTGGTCGCAGGTGTTTCCGGGAGTTTACCGATTTAAGAACGCGCGTATTGATTTCAGCCAGGCGGTTACCAACAAATGTCCTGTAGGGCCCAACCGGGGCTATTCCCGCATGCAGCACCTCTGGTTCTTGGAGCGTGTGGTGGACATTTGTGCGCATGAGCTGGGAATTCCTCCCGATGAAATGCGCCTGCGCAACTACATCCGTCCGGAAGAATTTCCCTACACCACGCCGAACGGCTGCATCTACGACTCCGGCAACTATCCCAAGATGCTGGCGCTGGCAAAAAAGTTGATCGGCTGGGACGATTGGAAGAAAAAGCAAGTGCAGGCACGCCGGGAAGGTCGCCTGATGGGGATTGGAATTGGTACCACTCTGGATTCTGGTACCAACAATTTTGGTCAGTCGCAGATCGTGAATCCGCATGCGCCGTTTTCAGGGAATTCGCAAGGAGCCAACGTCAAGCTTGATATTTATGGCGAAATCGTTGTCGCGGTCGGCTCCTGTCCTCAGGGACAAGGCCACGAAACCACGGCGGCACAGGTAGTGGCGGACGTGCTCGGCGTGCAGCCGGAGACGGTGACAGTCCGCACCGGTTTCGACACCGATCGCAACGTTCACACCGGATTTTCCGGTACATATGCCAGTCAGTTCGCAGTTTCAGGCTTGTCAGCTGTGCACGGTGCGGCTCAGAAATTAAAGAAAGAAATGCAGCGCCTGGCCGCGTTCGCACTGAATGCCAAAGAAGACGAGCTCGAGTTTGGCACTGGTGCGCAAGGGCCGGAAGTTCGCGTACGCGGCACCGAGCGCGCAATCAATTATTGGGGATTGTCTAACATCGTCAACGTCAACAGTGCGGTCCTCCCGGAGGAATTGAACGATGTAACCTTGAACTGCCGTTACATCTGGCGCGCGCCGTTCAAAGTTCCGGATAAAGTTCGGAAGTACGGCAATCTCACGCTGACGTACGCGTCGCAACTGCACATAGCGGTCATCGAGGTCGATCCCGACACTTATGTTCCGAGGATCCTCGACTACGCTGCAGTGGACGATTGCGGCACGGTGATCAATCCGCCGATTGTCGAAGGCCAAGTTTACGGCGCGACGGCACACGGAATCGGCGCAGCGCTCATGGAAACTTGCGCGTACGATGACGTCGGCAACATGCTCACCAGCACCTTCAGCGATTACACGCCCATTACTGCGGTGAACATGCCCACTGTGAAGTTTGGCGACATTCAAACGCCGTCGCCGCACAGCTACAGCGGCGCGAAGGGCATGGGGGAAGGTGGCGCCGCTCCGATTCACACCATCTCGGCGGCACTACAGGACGCGCTCTTCGAGCGCGGCATCATCATCGACGACTCCTTCAACAATGGTGACCGGATATTTCAGCTGATGCAGGCACAGCCGACGGGAAAGACGCGGAAGGGCGTTCGGGTTGAGAATCGGGGAGTGCGGGCATGAAGTATCTTATTTGATCTGTGAAATCCGTGTAGCTTTGTGGCAACGAATTTTGGTGCGTATCCGAGAATCGCATGAAGCGCGTCGGCATTGTCGGTTGCGGCGCGATTGGCAGCCTGTACGCCGCGCATCTGGCGCAGGTTGCCGAGGTACACGTGCTGGTCAGGCGTGAGGAACAAGCACGCGCTCTCAACCAGCACGGATTGCGAGTTTCGGGGACGCACCAGTTCTCAGTGAAGCTGCAGGCGACTACCGATTCCAGGCAATTGCCCGAGTGCGACCTGGGAATCGTCGCCACAAAGGCGACCCAGACGGCTGAGGCGATCGCGCCGGTGGGTGAGCGATTCAACAAAGGCGCAATCATCTCGGCGCAAAATGGCCTGGGCAGCGAAGAGATAATCGCGCAGCATACTCGCGGATACGTAATTCGCGGCACCACTTTTATGAGCGGCACGCGTCACAGCGACAACCATGTGCAATACGAGCTTGATACCGCCACCTGGCTAGGGCCATTCGAGCCGAGTGGCACGCCATTTGACGTGGTGAAGGAGGCGGCTGAGTTGATCGTTGCCGGAGGACTGAAAGCGGAGCCGCTGGAAGACGCGCGCCCAGCACAATGGTCGAAGCTCATCTTCAACGCGTCGGTGAACTCGGTGTCGGCACTGTCCGAATTGCCGCACTCGCCGCACTTTGCCGCCGAGCGCCAATTTTCCGATCTCGGCCATTTGCTGCATGCGCTGATCGAAGAGGGAAAGACAGTTGCGGCGGCGCGTGGAATCGAACTGCACGAGGATCCTTGGGAGATGAACAAGATTGGCGCGCAGACCAATCATCCACCTTCGATGCTTTACGACATTCGCCGCCATCTGCCTACGGAGGTCGATTTTCTCAGTGGTGCGATTGCGCGCGAGGCCGAGCGCGCCGGAGTCCCTGCACCGTTACACTCGGCGATGTACCGGCTGATAAAAGCGAAAGAGGCATCCTGGACGTTCAATGAAGAGAACCGGCCAACCTCGAGCCGAGCAGCGCTATCTTGAGATAAAAAATGCCGTATCCCATTGACACTCTGAAGCTCGACCGCGTGCGCGCTCTCATGAAAGAGCAGGAGGTGAGCGCGCTGGTGGTGCGCGCCCCTGACAATGTTCTTTACCTTACGAACTACTGGTGCATGAAGGGCTACGACGCCGCGGTCTTCCCACGCGAAGGCGATCCAACGCTGATTGCGCTTGAGCCGCAGCTTGCGGATGCGCAGCGCAACGCCTGGACCAAGGACATCCGACTATTCAAAGGCTACGATGAGCGCGACCCGCGCCCGCCCCAATACCGCGCCCTCGATGTTGCGCTCCAGCTCCTGCGCGACCGCGGCCTGACCGACAAAGTGGCGATCGAGCTGAACATGGGGACTCAGAGTGCCGACCGCATGGTGGGCGAGCCGACAACTCCCACACAAATGTATTTCGACGCGTTCCGCAAGATTTCAGGTCAGGTGATCGATTCCACGCCGTTGCTCAGCCAAGCCCGCGCCATTAAGACCGCTCAGGAGATCGAGCGCATGCGCCTGGCCAATGAGCTGGCCGCGCTCGCCATGGACTACACCCGTGAGCACATGCGTCCGGGGATGAAAGAAAGCGAAGTTGGCGGCATGTATGAGAGCTTCGTGCACCGCATTGGCGTCGGCTACAAAGGCGAGGTCGAGATGGCGCGCGCGTTTACGCTGGTGTGGTCGGGTCCGGGGATCCGCACATTTACCGCGACCGGCGACCGTCCCATTCAGAAAAATGAACCTACACTGTTTGAGATTTGGGTATGTGCCGACGGCTATTGGACCGATCTTACTAAGAATGCTTGTCCGGGCGAGCTCACCCGCGAATATCAGAAACTGCTCGACCTGCTGCTGAAAGTTTTCAGCGAGGCGGTACGTTTTTCACGTGACGGCGCCAGTTTTCCCGAACTCGACCGGTTGGTCCGTGCGCGCATCGCGGAAGGCGGATACCCCGGTCAGCCTTCGCACCCAATTTGTCACGGCGTGGGTACACGGGCGCACGAGCCGCCTTATGCGCATCAGGCGGGCGGCGGAACCATTCGCAAAGGTATGGTGCTGGCGATCGAACCGGGCATTTATTGGCCACAGGGCGGCGGTCTGCGTCTGGAAGATAATTTTTTTGTCACCGGTGATGGCAACGAAAAACTCTGCACGTATCCAGACGATTTTCGCCTGGCGGCTACGACGCGAGCGCCGTCAACTGCGGCGGTTTAAGCTTCGAAAAGAAGTCCGAGAGAGACGACTGAAAAGAATGGCTGCCCCGCAAAAAAAGCAAGCACTCGAACTCGCCGATCGGATCGTCGCGGCGGTGGACGAGCAGCAGATCGTCTCCATGGCCTGCGATGTGGTCAACATCCCGAGCCCCACCGGCGACGAAAGCAAGATGGGCGAGTACATGCGCCGGACCTTCGAATCAGTCGGACTCACTGTGACTTGGCAGGAAGTGGAAGAGGGCCGCGCTAATGTAATTGGACGCTGGGAAGGCGACGGAGACGGCCGCGCCAAATCGCTAATGTTCAACGGTCACATGGATACGTCTAATACAGGATCGGAACAGTTCCTCACAGGAATTGGCTACAAGCCGAATGCGGTAGTGAAGAACGGCATGATCTATGGTCTCGGCATTTACAACATGAAGGGCGCGCTGGTCTGCTACACCCAGGCCGTGGCCGCGCTACAGCGTGCCGGCGTGAGGCTCGAAGGTGACGTGGTGCTGGCCGCAGTTGTCGGCGAGATTGAGAAAGCCCAATGGGGCGAATATACAGGCAAGCAGTACCGAGGCTACGGGGTGGGAACGCATTACCTGGTGAACCACGGCGTGCTGCCCGACATGTGCATTCTTGGCGAACCCACCGACATGCAGCTTGTGCTCGAACACTACGGGTCGCTCTGGGTGCGCTTCTCCACCAAAGGTATTTACGTGCACTCCGCTTTCAGCGAAGGACGCCAGGAGCAAACTTCGGTTCGTCGCATGAATGACGTGCTGCAGGCAGTTGTGAAGTGGAGCGCCGAATGGGAGAAGAAAACTTCCTATGGCGGTCATAGGGGAGTAGCGAACCTGGGTTGCATTCAGGCAGGACACCCCTGGCGCGTGAGCCGCACCCCCGACCGCGCCGACTTGTTTCTTGATATGCGTGTACCGCCGAACATGTCTTTGCAAGAGGCGCGGCGCGAGGCCAAAGCGCTTTTCTCCGAGCTGAAGAAGCGTTTTCCTGAGTACGGCCTCGAATTCGAGACTTTTGTCTCTGTTCCTGGCGCCTCCATTTCCGCCGATCACCCCATGGTGAAAGCGATCGAGGCCAACCATCGCCGGGTCATGGATAAAGCGCCGAAGCGCGACACTGTTCTCTGGTGCTCGGATGCTTCGGTGCTCACTCGCTTCGGGATTGAGACTGTAAACTATGGTCCCTCTAGTGGGCCGCGAGATGCCGAAGGCGAAAAAGTTGCGATCAAAACGCTAGTGGACATCACCAAAATTTACGCGCTCACTGCCGCGGAACTCTGTGGCGCACATTAATTTGTCTTCGGATTAGCGGGAAAACCGGGCTCTAGTCCCAGAAGGAAAACAGATTTGCCAAGTCGCCAAGAGATCGAGCGCCGCTACGCTGCCATCAGGTCGCGAATGAAGTCTGAGGGCCTCGACGCCCTTATTGTATGCGGCAACCAATACGCCGGTTTTGAGGGCGCGGTGTTCTACGTTTCCGGATTCGAAATCGTCCATCGCTACGTGTATGTGTTGCTGCCGCTCAAGGGCGATCCCACCCTCGTGTTTCCGCGAGAGGCCCGTTGGATCGGCGACAAGCGCAAGCCGTGGGTCAAAGAGCAGGTGTGGCCGGATGTGCCTGGTCAATGGATTCGGGAGCGTGCCCAGGACAGCAATTGGAAACGCATTGGCGTTTATGGCCGCGATTTCATCATGGCTGTGCGCGACTACCGCGAGCTTGAGCAAGCGTCGTTCGAACTGGTGCCATTTGACTTTCAATTCGACATGGCGCGCGCGGTAAAGAGCGCCGAGGAACTGGCTGAAGTCCGCGACGGAATGGACATCATTCTCGATGGTTTTTGGGCGCTGGTGGAAGCTTACAAGCCTGGTAAGACCGAGGCAGAAATCATGGCGCCGGCGGTCGAACTGTTTTTTGCCCGCGGCGCTGGGCCGCGCATGATGAATATCCTGCTCTCCGGTGAGCACGGTGAGGCAGAGGCATCGTTCAAAGTGCCGGGGCATCGCACCGTACAGCGGGACGATCTGCTGCTTTATTCGCTAGAGATCACCGGCGCCGGCGGCTATTGGGTGGAGTTTTCACGGGCGCTGATTGGCGGCAAGCCAAGCGCGCGTACAGAAAAAATGGCGGACGCCTATCCCGAGGCCCTGGAAGCCGCGCGCAAGCTTATGCGAGCCGGGGAACTGGCTAGTAACGTTCATCGGGCCGTGGCCGATATTTTTGCCCGGCATGGATTCGCGCTCGGCCATCTCTCGGGCCACTCGATTGGCACCACGATGATCGAGCATCCCGCCATCGGCGCCAAAAGCCAGGTGCCGCTGGAAGAGAACATGATTTTTTCATTGCATCCGCAGGTCGTGGACAAAGAAGGCACGGTCTGCCTCTACACGCAAGACACTTATCGGGTGGGCAAGACTGAAGGGGAGTGTCTGGCGGATGTGCCCTGGCGCTTCTTCAGCGGCGAGGAAGCGCGAGCCGAATACAGCGCGGCGCGATAACCATGAAAATTTGCATTGTCGGGTGCGGCGCGGTCGGCAGCTTGTTTGCTGCCCATCTGGCTCGCGGCGGGCAGCATGAAATTTTTGCCTACGACGTGTGGCAGGACCACATTCGCGCCATCCAGCAAAGTGGGCTGCGCCTTTCAGGCGCGGCCGACTTCACTGCACGGCTCACCGCCACCACCAACGCGGCGGAAATTCCTCGCTGCGATTATGGCATTGTGGCAACCAAGAGTACGCACACGCGGTCGGCCATATCCGAAGCGGCACGCATCTTCGATGAGAGCAGCGCAGTTTGCTCGGTTCAAAACGGCGTCGGCAACGAAGAAATTATTGCTGAACACGTACGCTACGTCATTCGCGGGACAACGTTTCCCGCGGGGCATCCCATCGCTCCAGGTCACATCGGATATGACATCAAAGGCGACACGTGGATTGGTCCGTTCGAGCCCACAAAAACGCCCGTGAAAAAAGTAGAGGAGCTAGCTTCGATTCTCACCGCATCCGGCATGAATACTATTCCTCTCAAAGATGCCCGCGGCGCGCAATGGACCAAGTTGATCTTCAATGCTTCTACAAATCCGGTGGGCGCCCTCACGCTACTTCACCATGGCGCTGCGACATTCTTTCCATCCACTGGTCGACTTTTCGACGACTTGATCGACGAAGGATTAGCGGTCGCAAAGGCGTTGGGCATCGCGCTGCACGGCGATCCGAGAGAGCTGGTCAAGAAAGGCGCCAACGCGCCCGGCAAGCACAAGGCGAGCATGCTTCAGGACGTGATCGCGAAGCGCCAGACAGAAGTGGACTTCATGAATGGTGCTATCGTGCACTGGGGAGAAAAGACCGGCGTACCCACTCCGCTGAATCGCGCCATGTGGGCGCTGATTAAGGGCCTGGAGCATTCGTGGACGGAGCCGTAAACACCGTCGACCGTGGACGAACCCGAAATTTATGAGCGTTCCATTTCGCATTGGTGTATTGCAGTTGAGCATGGAGCCGCTGGAAGAAACGGTGCGCATGGCGAAAGCCTGCGACCGCGCCGGCTTCGACGCGTTCTGGCTGGCCGAGGCCTACCCGTGGTGGCGCAAACATTCCATGGAGGCGCGTTCCTCAACCGCCATTACCGCCATCATTGGCCGTGAGACGCGACGCATCCTCATCGGCTGGGGAATTATTTCGCCTTATACGCGCCATCCGGTGCAGATCGCGATGGAGGCTCGAGTGATGCAGGAGGCCGCCGGCGAAGGACGGTTTCTGCTCGGCTTGGGCGCCTCGAAAATTTTCATGAAGGAAATTGGCGAGGGTGAGAAGGGAAAGGAAGCAAGTCCGGCGGTGGTGATGCGCGAGAGCATAGAGATTGTCAAAGCTGCGCTCGCCGGAAAGGCCGTGGAATTTCAGGGAAAGGCTTTTTCCGCATTCTTGCCGCCTTTGCGCAGCGACGCGCATTCGCCGCGTTCGGTTCCCCCCATTTATGTTGGCGCCACCGGTCCGGTGCTGCAGCGGCTTTCCGGGTCGCACTCCGACGGGCTGCTTACCGCCAGCATCACCACGCCCGGATTTGTGCGCTACTCGCGCACGAACATGGAAGAAGGTGCGCGCAAGGCGGGGCGTGATCCTGCCGCCCTCGATCTCGGCTCGGTGGTGGTCGGCAGCATCGACCGCAATTCTGCGCGCGGAAAAGAGGGCGCTCGCGAGATGGCGGCCATGTATTTAGCCAACAAAGTTCAGAACATCCGCGGCTCCGCCGACATGATCCTGCAGAATGCCGGTCTGACCTCTGAAGAAATCCAGCCGATTGCGGACGCTATGGAGCGCGGCGGGCGCAAAGCGGCCGCAGGCGCGGTCACGGACGACATCCTGCGTAAGACCTCTCCCATCGCGGGCACACCCGACGAATGTATTGCAGCTATCGAACAATACCGTGCCGCCGGATGCACTCACATCCTGCTGGAAATTTGGGGAGAAAATCGCGAAGAGCAAGCGCGGCTGTTTGGCGAAGCGGTGCTGCCGCATTTCAAAGCTGCGGGAGCAAGAAGAGGCGACTAGGCGAGTCGCGACGTTGGAGCGAGCTGAGCTGCGATCTCGCGGAATTCTTTATCGCTGATCAATCCACGCTTCGCAATAGCTCTTCGTTTTATTTCGGCCAGGATGGTTGCTCGTGCATCTGCCGGAATTTCCACTCCCAGCTCGCGGCATTTCAAGTCGATGCTGTCTAAGCCGCTCTTTTTTCCCAACACAATTCGCCGGTTGGCTCGGACAAGATCGGCGGAGTAAGGCTCGATTGCCTCGGGGATATGAAACTGGCTGGCCACGGCGCCGCTCTCACGCATGAACAGGTTTTCTCCGACCAGCGGTTTCCAGGCGTCCACATCATAGCCGGCCGCCTTGCGGACGACTTCAGATACCTCACGCACTTTCGTTAAGTCGAGCGCCACGGGGACGTCGTACAGGCAGCGCAGCGCCAGCGCGATCTCGGCGATATCGGCATTGCCCGCGCGCTCGCCCATTCCATTGATCGTGCCCTGGATCCACGTAGCGCCGCCGCGCACCGCCGCGATGGCTGACGCGGTGGCCAGGCCAAAATCGTTGTGCCCATGAAAGTGCACCGGAATTGTCGGGCCTACCCATTCGCATAGTTGCCGCGTAAGGAATTCAACGGCTTCGGGCCCGCAGGCGCCGATGGTGTCCACTAGTACCACTTCGTCGGCGCCGGCTTCGCAGGCAGCCAGATAGATTTCTCTCAGAAACGTGAGCTCAGTGCGAGTGCCATCCACTGCGAAGAACGCAACCGTGATGTTGTTCTGCTTGGCAAAACGGATAGTTTCGGTCACTCGCGCTACCGCTTGCTCACGAGAAATGTCATAAGCTTTGAGCTTGATGTCGCTGGTAGGTACCTCGATCACAGATGCTCGAGCTCCGAGGCGCACCAGCTCCTCAACGTCTGCGCGGGTGGCGCGAGCAAA
Source organism: Terriglobales bacterium (assembly GCA_035651655.1). Classification (NCBI taxonomy): domain Bacteria; kingdom Pseudomonadati; phylum Acidobacteriota; class Terriglobia; order Terriglobales; species Terriglobales bacterium. Next base: position 61,578 of record DASRFG010000014.1, on the reverse strand, counting down.
GCCCCATACTTCGGCCTTCAGGCCAGCGTCCAGCACGAGTTTGAAAGCATGACTGTCTTCCGCGGAAACTCGAGGGAATCCCGCTTCAATGCGGCTGACGCCCAGCTCATCCAGCTTGTGCGCGATTTCGAGCTTCTGTTCCGGCGAGAGCACCACGCCGACGGTTTGCTCGCCATCGCGCAGTGTAGTGTCATAAAAGCGAACCGGCTGGGTGCGGCGAAAGGCGGACCGGATCTCCGGCCGGGCATTGACTTCGCTCACCCAAACTTTGTTTTTTAGGCCGTCGGATGTCATGAAATATTGAGGAGACGTAGCAGGCTACGTCTCTACCCATCAGTTTCCAGTCTAGCGATCAGTTTCCAGCGCCGCCAGCACCGGCGCGGGTTTGCCGCCGTAAGCCTCTTTCCAGGAGATGACTGGATTGCGCAGCACGCCGATGCGCTCGATCTCGCACTCCATCACGTCACCGGGCTTGAGGTACCAGGCTTTCGGATCTCCGCTGAACGCCGCCACCCCCGAAACCGTTCCCGTGGAAAGCACATCGCCGGCGCTGTAACCCATGGGCGAATAGTGGGCGAGAATCTCGGGAATCTTCACAGCCATCTTGCCGGAATGCGAACGCTGGCGCGGCTCGCCGTTCACTCGCAGCTCCATGGCCAGATTGTGCGGGTCGGGAATTTCGTCGGCCGTAACAATGTGCGGCCCGAGCGGACAGAAGGTGTCTATAGCTTTGCAAAAACTGAATACGCCTGACTTCATCTCCTCGCGCTGGATGTCGCGCGCCGTAATGTCGTTGAAGATCACGTAGCCGCCGATGTAATCGCTGGCTTCTGCCGCCGTGAAATGTTTGCCGGATTTTTTTAGCACGACGGCCAGCTCCAGCTCGTAGTCCAACTCTTGCGTGAGGTGCTCGGGATAGATCACCGGCTCATCCGGGCCCACAATGGCGTCAACATTCTGGAAAAATACAATCCATGGCCGCACGGGATGAGAAAATTTCGCGCGCTGCGCTTCTTCGTGGTGTTCGCGGAAATTACCGGCGGTGTGAAAGAACTTTTTCGGGATGATCGGCGCCTTTACCTTCACTTCAGAAAACTTGTAAAAAAGCGGCTCATCACTCGTTCCGAGCGGCCTTTCCTTCGTCTGCTTAACTTCCAGCGCGTGCTGAAATGCTTTCCCTGCAGCTTCCAGACTCGCATCGCCGCCTTCGAACAACTGCCGCATGTTGGGGGGGACCATCGAATCGGCCGTTCGAGCGTATGCGGTCTGGCCGTCTACGTCTCGGAGGTACAGAGCGCGGGCGACGTTTAGATCAACAATTTCGCCTTGCGAACCTACTGCGCCAATCCGGCTCTGGCGGAATTCATTTTCAAAGGTCACTAGGCGCATAAATTTCTGCTTGGGATGAGTTTAGTGAGCCCAGTGAAGGTTGTCCAACAGGCCGCCTAGGCGGCAACTTCGTGTGCGATCGCGTCTCCTAGATCGCTGGTAGTAGCCTTCCCGCCAATGTCAGGAGTTCGAACCTCAGGTGTCGCGAGGACTGCGGCGATGGCCCGTTCAATTTTGTCAGCCGCCTTGTCTTCCTCCAGGTGGCGTAGCATCATTGCTCCTGACCAGATTTGCGCGGTGGGATTTGCAATTCCGCGTCCGGCGATGTCGGGCGCAGACCCATGAACGGGCTCAAACATGGAAGGATATTTACGTTCAGGATTGAGATTTGCCGAAGGCGCGAGTCCCATGGAGCCTACGACGGCTGCCCCCAGGTCGGACAAGATGTCGCCGAACAGGTTCGATCCCACCACAACATCAAACCAGTCAGGGTGACGCACAAAGTGCGCCGTCAGAATGTCGATGTGATATTGATCGGTTTTGATGTCCGGAAATTCCTTGGTAATCGCGGCGAAGCGCTCATCCCAGAACGGCATGGTGAAGACGATGCCATTTGACTTAGTGGCCGAGGTGACATGCCGCTTCCGTTTTGCAGCCAGCTGAAACGCAAACCGCATTACACGATCGCATCCATGGCGGGTAAAGACTGTCTCCTGGGTTGCAAACTCCGCGTCGGTGTTGCGGAACAGTCGGCCTCCAATCTCAGAATATTCACCCTCGTTGTTTTCGCGAACGATGCAGAGATCAATGCAGCCAGGAGGGAAATCTCTGAGAGGGGTTGAGATCCCCTGGAGCAGACGGCACGGCCGCAGGTTCACGTACTGCTGGAACGCCCGGCGAATGGGAATAAGAAGTCCCCAAAGGGATACATGATCCGGCACTTGTGGGCTACCCACCGCTCCCAGATAGATAGCATCGAAAGAGCGGAGCTGATCGAGACCGTCTTCCGGCATCATTCGCCCGGTTTTGAGAAACCGCTCGCAACTCCAGTCAAAGTGCTGCCAGGAGAAATTAATGTCGCTGCCGCGACCAACAGATTCCAGCACACGAATACCTTCTGGAACTACTTCGCGGCCGATGCCGTCGCCCTCGATGACTGCAATCTTGTAGCGCTTCAAAATGCCTCGCAGTATGGTGGAAGGAATGTGTTACGCCTAACGGGTACAGAGCGCGGTGAGCCTGTGCATGTCCGGCTCGGATTCAATCTTCCGGACCAATTCCCCAATTTCCTTCGTCTTGGCGTCCGGCCAATCGGCAAAATTTGCACAGCCGTAAAATTTCTCCGCCACTTCTTCGTAGCTCATTGGATTCGTGGGACTGCCTTTGGCAAAATCAGCACGGCCTGAAAGTGTGCGCCCGTTTTTCAAATGAACTTTGATGATGGTTGTCATCTTGTCGAAACCGGCTGCCTCGGCCTCCGGATCCACGTAAAAGCGGACTCGCCCGATCATTTCTTGCACGTCACGGCGATTCACCACACTGTCGGTGAATTCCCTAAGGCCGGCCTTGCCGTCTAGCAGCAGGATTGCCATACAGAATTCCATGCTGAACTTTGCCTGGAGAGCATTTTTGGGGCGATGGTGGATTAGGGCATTCGGAAGATTGTGATTCGTTCCGACTTCCACTTGCTCAATGTCGGCAGCTCTGATGTGCTCCGTCCGGATCAAGCGCAACATCTCACTCATGCCGGGATGAGTCAGCGATCCCGATGGGAAGGGTTTAATAGACACTCCCGGGGAGGCAAACGTCCACGGCTTCCCTAATTTGTCCATGATGGCCGCAGGAGCATAGGTACCCCCGTAGGCGTGAAAGAACCCGCGAGGAGCCTCCAGTATTCCGTCAGCTCCGCTCCAACCGAGTGCGGCCAGGTCAGTGGAAAAAACGCCAACCTCGGCCGCATGGCCGGCATGGAACGGCTTCATCATAGTGCCGAAATTCTCGCGCAAACCACTGGCCTGGCTCGCCGCAATGGCGAATGCGCGCTCGATTTGATCTGTCTTAAAGCCGCGCAGCTTAGCGCAAGCGGCAGTGCCACCAAAGACACCGCACGTTCCGGTGGAGTGAAAGCCATCTTCATAATGGCGAGGAGAAATCGCCTCCGCGATTTTGGTTTCGACTTCTATACCAAGCTGATACGCAAGCATCAGATCTTTTCCGCTGCGGCCCACCGTCTCTGTGATAGCAAAGGCGGCGGGCAATACAGGCACGGTGGGATGCGTAAGCAGACCGTAAACCCGGTCCTTCGCCACCGCAAGTTGGGTGTCGTCGAAGTCCTCCACATGAATCGCAACGCCATTCACAAATGCAGCAAACCGGGTTGGGAGTTTGCTGGCGGTGCCGATTACGGTCGCGCCGCCAGCCGGAAATCCGAACGATTTCATGTAGGTCTGCAGAATCTCGTTGGTTTGAAGGCGGGACCCGGCCAGGGCCAGGCCGATACCATCCAGCAAAGATTTTTTACCTAGTTCAATCACATCGTCGGGAATATCCGAGTATGTGGTTCGCACTACAAAATCAGCCACATACTTTGTTAGCCCGGGGATTTGGGGAAATTGGACTGAACACGATTCAGATGTAGCAGACGCGAAGCCAAGACTAGAGCTGCCCACCAGACCAAGTCCGGCGCCGATACTGGCTGAGCTTTTCAAGAACGCGCGCCGCTTCATCTTGGATCTGTTTCCCCTTTTGCGAAGGTCATTCTTTTCAAGCTGCCTCGGCGATCACATTTCAGCGATAATCGATGGCCAAAAATAGAGCATGTCGGTACTGTTGTTATTGTTACAACGTTATTCCATTCCATAGGAAGGCAAAAATCGCATTCCGGGCTGTTTTTCACGTAGCATTCACGCAGCCTTAATGTCATGTGTCCATGCTGTGTCTCGCAAAATGCGGACCGGCAGCATGTTCCAAGAGAGGCGAGATGTCTTCTCCAGTATTGGAATTGGAAACTGATATTGCTCAACGTGCCCGGCGTCGTATTGCCTGGCGCATCCTGCCGTTCCTATTCGTGCTGTACATCATCGCCTTCATAGATCGAATGAACGTTGGAGCCGCCGCGCTGCAGATGCCCCACGACCTCGGCTTCAGTGACGGTGTATTGGGCTTTGGGGCAGGTATTTTCTTTCTTGGCTATTTCCTGCTCGAAATTCCGGGCGCATTGATCGTAGAGCGCTGGAGTGCCCGCCGTTGGATTTGCCGAATCATGGTTTCCTGGGGACTCGTAACAATTCTGATGGCTTTCATTCACACCGCCCGGCAGTTTTATATGACGCGTTTTCTGGTGGGCGCCGCCGAGGCCGGATTCTTTCCCGGCGCCATCGTCTACATGACCCACTGGTTTCGGTACCAGGACCGCGCCAAGGCGGTGGCCGTTTTCTATGCTGCCAATTCTCTTTCTTACGTGGTTGGGTCACCCCTTGCCAGTTGGCTGCTTGGAATCTCCTGGCTCGGTATAAGGGGATGGCGGTGGCTCTTTATTATGGAGGGAATTCCGGCGGTAGTCTTTGGCGTCATAACATTTTTTTATCTCACCGATTGGCCGCACCAGGCTCGCTGGCTGTCGGAGTCGGAGCGATCCTGGATCACGGAACAGCTAGCCAAGGAAAAAGAAGCTAAGAAGCGGGTGCATTCGTATCGCATCTGGGAGGCTCTGCGCCAACGTGACGTGCTCCTGCTGACGCTCTGCTATTTTTGTGCGCAGACGGGCGGCTACGGTATTGGCTTTTGGCTACCGAGCATTCTGAAGCGGCTGTCCGGGAAGAGTGACTCCCGAGTAATCCTATTGGCAAGCCTACCCTACATTGCAGGCTTCATTACCCAACAGCTAAACGGGTGGCATTCCGACCGACATTGTGAGCGGCGGTGGCATGCAGCGATTCCGGTGATCGCTTGCGGTGCATCGCTTTCGCTTGCAGTGGTTTTCTCTTCAAGTCCTGCAGTCTCATTGCTCATCTTCACTCTGGTGGGGGCATGTTTTTACGCCTTTCATCCATGCTTTTGGGCGGTGCCCACTCGTTTTCTTAGCGAATCGGCAGCCGCCGCTTCCATAGGCATGATTAATTCAGTGGGTAATCTCGGCGGGTTCGTCGGTCCGGCGGTAATGGGATACCTGGCCGGCCGTACGCACTCCTTCAAAGCGGGCATGCTCTATCTGGTTATTAGTCTTTTTGCTTCGGGTGGGTTCATGCTCTTGGTGGGAAAGCGTCGCGACCAAGCACCCAGCGCAGGATAAATTGGAAGTTCACGTTGTTTTCATGTGTCTTTCATGTTCGATGGATAGCCTCACCGTGGGATTGCGGCAGTTCGCTTTCAGAAGTACTGGATACAGGTAGGAAAGAAGCGCACAATCAGGGGTCTCGAGTTCCCGATAAGCCAAGGAGGGGTTATGAACCTACGACTATGCTCGCGAAGCAGTGCTCGCCTGGCAGCAAGCTCGTTCGCGGTGCTTGCATTGGCGGTTTGTCTTCACGTACACGCACAGGTAGCAGGCGGTGCGTTGCAAGGAACGATTCTGGATCCCTCGGGCGCGGTTGTAACGCGCGTTCACTTGGACATTAAGAACACGTCAACGGGAGTTATAAGGACGGCCGAGACCAATACCGATGGTTTCTATACCGTTGCCAACCTGACTCCCGGCCCCTACGAAATCACGGCTTCAGCTGCCGGCTTCAATACCGAGGTGCGAAGAGGAATCTTGATGACGGTTGGGGCGCAGCAAACGCTGAACCTGACCCTGCGAGTCGGGACCGAGACCAGGAAAGTTGAAGTGACCTCTGAGGTGCCCGCGATCCAGCTGATTTCCTCCGACATAAGCGCGGTAGTGAATGCCACCACGGTTCGTGAATTACCGTTGAACGGAAGGAGCTGGACGGACCTGGCGACGCTGCAGCCAGGCGTGGACACCATCTATACGCAACCATCTTTTGCCGTAGGAGCCGATCGCGGCAATCGTGGTTTTGGGCAACAGTTGACGATTTCGGGGGCCCGGCCGCAGCAGAACAACTACCGTCTGGATGGCGTCAGCCTCAACGACTATGCAAATGGGGCACCCGGAAGCGTGTTGGGCGGGAACCTGGGAGTGGATGCCATCCAGGAGTTCTCAGTCTTGACAAGTAACTATTCAGCGCAATACGGCAAGACCTCCGGGGGTGTAGTGAACGCAGTAACGCGCACCGGAACCAACGCTTTCCACGGCAGTGCTTACGAGTTCCTGCGCAATAGCGCATTGGACGCGAGAAACTACTTCGATGGGGACAAAATTCCCCCATTCAAGCGAAACCAGTTCGGTGGAGCGGTGGGGGGCCCCATCTTCAAAGATCGTACGTTCTTCTTTGCCGATTATGAAGGAGTTCGGCAGGCCAAAGGCCTAACAGCGGTGGATACTGTTCCGACACTCGCGGCGCGTGCCGGGCACATCCATGACTCTTCGGGTAATCCTATAACCGTATCCGTAGACCCCGCGGCGCAGAAATATTTGGCACTCTATCCCATACCCAACGGCGCGGTCACTGACAATCCCGATATCGCAACCTTCAGTTTTGCAGGTCAGCAGGTGGTCAACGAAAATTTCGTTACGACGCGCATTGATCACCGCTTTTCCGAAAAAGACGGCCTTTTTGGCACGTACATGTTTGACCGCACTCCTTACAACTCTCCCGATGGGATGAACAACGTCTTGCTCGGAAGCCTGACCTCACGCCACATCCTGGCCGTGGAGGAGACACATTCGTTTACCTCTGCTCTCGTTAATGCCCTTCGATTCGGGTACCAACATCAAATCGTGAACAACAATCAGAGCGTGAGCGCAATCAATCCAGCAGCAGCCGACCCATCGCTGGGATCGTTTGCGGGTCGAAACGCGACGCAAGTTCAGATCAGTGCGGTGACCCCGATGCCGGGTGGAGTTGGCGGGCTTCCGACATATTTGTATGGCTGGGATTCCTTTCAAATCTACGATGATGCCTTTCTCACCAAGGGCACGCATTCACTCGCCTTCGGGTTCTCTGCCGAGCGCATGCATCTGAATGTTTCCGCATTCACTGACCCGAACGGGATCTGGCAATTCAAGACCTTGCAGGACTTCTTGACGAACAACCCCAAAAGATTCCAGGGTGGCGTAGTAAGTACAGTCAGCCCCAGGCATCTCCGCCAGACACTGTTTGGCGCTTACGTGCAGGATGACTGGCGATGGAAGCCGAACCTGACACTGAACCTGGGACTCCGCTACGAGATGTCCACGGTGCCAACGGAAACAAGTGGCAAGCTCTCGAATCTGCGGAATCTTACGGACGCGGTTCCACATCTCGGGGATCCATTCTTTAGCAATCCCACCACGCGGGATTTCGAGCCGAGGGTTGGGTTTGCCTGGGACCCGTTCCGCACCGGGAAGACGGCGGTCCGCGGCGGAGTCGGTCTATTTGATGTGCAGCCACTGCCCTATCAGTTCATACTTTTGACGACTCTCGCTACACCATTCTTCAAGTACACGGTAATCCCAAAGTCGGACTTCACCACGCCACAAGCTTTTTTCTCTGGACTGCCATCGGTTCTACCGGCCGGCAAAATACGAGGCACATATATTGAGCCCAACCCCAAACGCAATTACGTGATGCAGTGGAACCTCAATGTGCAGCAGCAACTAACGCCAACCCTCAGCGCAATGGTGGCATATGTGGGATCACGCGGAGTCCATCAACCCTTCCGGGTTGATGACGCAGACCAGGTAATGCCGACGAAAACCGCTGCCGGTTATCTGTGGCCGCAGGTGGATGCCGATGGCAACTTACTTACAACCGGTCAGCCTCCCTCACGCTTTAATGAAAACTTCGGGTCAATTCGAGGAATGTTCTACGTGGGCCGCTCCTACTATAACGCGCTCGAATTGCAGGTGGCTAAACGCATGAGCCATGGTTTTCAAGTGCAAGGCGCTTACACCTGGGGCAAGAGTATTGATACCAGTTCGGCAACCGTGGCGGGAGACGCGTTCGGCAATTCCATTTCGAGCTTGACGTGGTTTGACCCGCGCGTGAGCCGCGGTGTATCCGATTACAACATTGGACGCACCTTCGTACTCAACGGAACTTGGGAAGTGCCCGCGCCCAAGTCGCTCTCCGGTCCGGTGCGTTGGTTTTCGGATGGGTGGCAGCTGGGAATGATTTTCCAGGCTAGTGACGGGGTTCCTTTCAGTCCTACCTTTGCCACTGGCGGTGACCCCCTGGGAACGTTAAGCAGCGATGACTGGGACGTTCCCAATCGCCTTACTACCCCTGGATGCAGCAGCCTTATTAATCCAGGAAATCCCGACCATTACGTCAAGACAGAGTGCTTCACCGTACCTGCGGCGCCTACTCTGGCATTCTGGAATGCCAACTGTGACAAGAATCCACCCAGCGTTGGTGGACCCGTCTCCTTCCCGGATTGTTTCAATCTTCGCGGTAACGCGGGACGGAACATCCTTACCGGCCCTGGAGTAACAGAGATGGATTTTTCAATATTCAAAAACAACCACATTCGAAGAATATCGGAGACCTTCAACGTGCAGTTCCGGGCGGAATTGTTCAACGCACTGAATCATGCGAACTTTGCCCCGCCTACTACCCCGGACAATACGGATATATTTGACGGAACTGGAGCTCCAACGGGGGTCGCCGGAAGACTTTCGCGGACCAGTACCACGGCCCGGGAAATTCAATTTGCTGTGAAATTTATCTGGTAATTGCGGGGCTGAGAAAATTAATTGCCTAAGCTAGCGCAAGCGCTGTGGGTGGTGGGCATTTTGTTCGCCACCCACAGTCCGCAACCCTTCGGACAAGCAGCACCGGCATCACCGTTGAATTTTGAGGTATATCGCTCGCGGATCGAGCCGATCTTCCTCAAGCAGCGTCCCGGGGGAATGCGCTGCTACGATTGCCACTCTGCCATTGCTACGCGCCTGCGATTACAGCCGCTGACACAAGGTAATTCTTCCTGGACAGAGGAACAGTCGCGCCAGAATTTCGAGGCAGTTTCTCAACTAGTGGTCCCCTCAGCACCTCTTGAGAGTCGCTTGTTGCTCCATCCGCTTGCGACTGAGGAGGGAGGAGATCCCACACACACTGGCGGCAAATTCTGGCAATCGCGGCAGGACCCGGAATGGCAACTGGTGGCAAATTGGATCGGCGGCGCTTCTTCTGGTGCTCCGTCCAGTGGAAGCTCTGCCAGACCACAAGACACTCCCGAACTGGACTTCTTTGCGACCCGTGTTCAGCCTGTTTTCCTGAAGGAGCGGCCGGGGCACGCGCGCTGCTACGGCTGCCACACTGAAGCCAACCGGATCTTCCGACTCGAGCCATTGCCCCCTGGCGCGCTAGCCTGGACACCCGAGCAAACCCGACGCAATTATCAGAGCGCAGTCCAGCAAGTGGCACCAGGGGACCCGGGATCCAGCAGACTGCTGATGCATCCCCTGGCTCCGGAAGCGGGAGGCGACCCTTTTCATTCCGGCGGCCGGCAATTCCAGTCGGAGAACGATCCTGACTGGCTAATTCTCGCTCAGTGGGTGAGGGACTTAAAAAGGGGGGCGATTTCCATGCCCGGTGGAGGGGCACGCATCTATGTCACCAACAGCGCAGCCGACACCATTGATGTTGTGGACGCATCCACAAACAAGGTTGTGCAGGTTATTCGTGGGATAGAGTTGCCCCACGGAGTGGTCTTCTCACCTGACGGCAGCCGAGTCTACATCAGTAACGAATCGGAGAGCACTCTGGATGTGGTTGACTCGCATACAGGGGAAATTCTGCACAAGGTACCTTTGAGCGGCCGTCCCAACAACCTGACCATTACAAAGGATGGAGAACGAGTGCTGGTAGGCATCCGCCACCCGCGAGGCGCGGTAGACGTAATCTCCGCAAGTTCGCTACGGCGACTGAACACTATTCCGATGAATGGGAGCGTGCACAACATCTATGTCACGCCAGACGGAAAGTTCGCGGTGAGCGGCTCTATCGAGGCGAAAACCATGACGGTTCTCGATCTTCAGAAAAACGAAGCCGTGTGGGAAGTCAAGTTTGACCAGGGCGTTCGCCCCATGACGTTTGCCGTGAATGCGGATGGATCCACCAGTCGAATTTTTCTGCAGCTGTCGAATTTCAATGGGTTTGCCGTGGTGGATTTCGCCAAGCGAGCAGAAGCAGCCAGGATCAAGCTCCCCGATGAGCCGAGTGGATTCGGCATCGCTGAGGGACGTATGGGAAGCCCGTCCCACGGGATCGGCGTCGCGCCAGACGGCAAGTCGCTATGGGTTAACAGCACGGTGGCGAACGCCGTCTTCAAATATTCCCTTCCCGACCTTACGTTAATGGGACACGCATCTCTCCCCCTGGTCCATTCCTTGGGTGCGGAACGCTCCGGCGCGGTGCCTGAATGGATAACGTTCACGCCAGACAGCAAGCGGGTGTACGTTTCAAATTCTGGAGCACGCTCGGTTTCAGTCATCGATTCGCAAACGATAAAACCGATTGCGCTCATACCGGTGGGTGAAGTTCCGAAGCGCATGAACACGCTTGTCATGCGTTAGTGGACAGTACTGTAGCTATTTGAACTCCACAGTCACATACCGGGCAGGTTCTTGGCTGATGTTCGTCACCGAGTGTTTGATGCCAGCGTCGAACCAAGCCACGTCGCCAGCGGCAACCCGCACAGCTTGGGGCGGCTTTCCAGCGGTATTGCTCTGCAAATTAAGGTTGCTGATGGCGATCAGCAGGTGCGGCACAGAATGACTATGCTCGGGGACGGTGACTCCGGCGTTAATCACAGTCTCCGACACTCGAACCGCGGCGCTTTCGCCCTTCGCAGTCTTGACCACACCCTCAGCTATTTTCGCCGGCTGCGGATGACTGCTCGCCTCCGCCGGAGCAGAAGATGGCGGAGTGCGAAGAATTTCGACTGTCATGTTGCGGAACGGAGTGTCGGCCAAATTTTTCACTTGGTGCGTAAACCCGCCATTAACCAGGCGAGCGTCACCGGCGAGGCTCTTTGTTGTAACAGGTGGCTTACCCTCGACGTCGTTCTCAACTGCCGCGTCCGCGAGACTCACAGACACGTAGTCAGTCGAGTGGTGATGGGGCAGGGTCGGTTCGTGCGCTGGTACCTCCACCCTGAAGGCGCGCATGTACGTATTCTGCAGTACGAGGTGGTGATGGGGCTCGGCGGCAACGTCCACAACGGAATTACCTGGCGGCAGGACTACTAACAGCGCAAAAACAGCGCAAAACCACGGCAGTTGTGCTCTCATGAGCTGACATTGTATGACGGCGTGTCAAGGCATAAGTGAGAGAAGAGACGGCCGCGTGCGTGTGATCGGTAGCAGCACGGACGAAAATGGGAGATCAAATTGCCGGCATTCTGTCCTCTGGGCGTCTCGGGGCGTTGGAATCCGATTTATTTGGCGTTCAGGAATCCTTAATCTGCACTGGCTATAGTTTCATCGTCTGGTATCAGGGGCTTTTGGCCAGGGGTAGGGCGGCTGAAGGAGGATTTGTGAGAAAGTTCAATCTCGTCTGTGTGTCTCTTGTCCTTGCATTGACGAGCAATGCGCATTCCTGGGACTCCAAACCGAAGATCACGAAGGCTGCCGCCAAGAGCACAGCCAGCGCTCCCCTCCGACTAGTTCAAACTATTTCGCTCAAGGACATTGATGGCGACTTCGACCATTTTGGCCTTGATCTGAAAGGTAATCGCCTCTTTCTTACAGCCGAAGATCACAAGAGCATCGAAGTTTTCGACCTTAAGTCCGGAAGACACCTCCGCAGTGTCGGCGGGTTTGGCGAGCCGCACTACGTGCGTTATCTTCCACAGGCAAACAAACTGGTTGTGGTTGATGGTGGCGCTGCTGAGGTGAAGTTCCTCAAAGGAGATACCTACGCGCCCATTGACTCCGTCAAGTTAATGGAAGATGCGGACTCTTCTGCCTTCGATCCTTCTACCGGGTATTTGTACACAGTGAACGGCGGTAAAGGCGCAAACCTGAAATACTCGGCGGTTAGCATCACCGACACGAACACCGACAAGCACATTGCCGATATTCGTATCGAGTCACCGCAGCTGGAGGCGATCGCATTGGAACCCTCCAGTCCACGGATGTTCGTGAACGATACAGCGAATAGCCGTGTCCTGGTGATTGATCGCGAAAAGCGCGCAATCGTTGAAACCTGGCCCATTACGGCAGGCCAGAAGAATTCTCCCATGGCACTCGACGAGGCGAACCACAGGCTGCTTGTGGTTACTCGCACGCCACCGCGCTTGGTGGTATTGGACTCAACCAGCGGGAAACAAGTCGCCAGCCTACCCAGCGCCACCGGCGCGGACGACATCTTTTTAGACCCAGCTCGCAAGCGAATTTACGTTTCAACGCGTGCAGGCGTCGTAGTTGTCTATGGGCAAACTGATGCAGACCACTACCAGGTTGTAGCCAATGTGCCGAGCTCTCCCGGAGGTAAGACGGCCATTTTTGTCCCCGAGTTAAGCCGCTTATACGTCGCCGTCTGTAAGGCCGATGGCTCTAAAGTCGGGTCAAAAATGGCAAGTGTCAAAGTGTTCGATGTGAAGTGACCCTCACCCGTTCTCGGCCGACACGCACGCCGGTCCGAAGCGAGAACTGTCTTCAATGAATTCAACACTGGCCCCGAGGCCGCCGATGATGCCCGGTACTGAAACGGCGACCGTCAGGCCAACCCGCGTGCGATGGCAGATCCTGGCGCTGCTGGCGCTCATCATGGCAGTAACAGCCCTGGGACGCCTTAACCTGAGCATTGCCGGCAAGTACATCCAGGACGAATTCAAGTTCAGCACCGAAGCGATGGGGTGGATACTGGGGGCGTTCGCCTTTGGCTATGCATTGTGCCAGGTGCCATGCGGATGGGCGGGAGATCGGTTTGGCCCTCGCGGCACCCTGACCGCGGCGATGTTGTGGTGGGCGAGTCTTACCGTCCTGATGTCTTTCGTGCCGGCGATCCACTTCCGTACGTGGTGGCACCTTGCCTTGGCCTTCGGAATTGTGCGCCTCCTAACGGGAGCCGGCGAAGCAGCCAGTTATCCGAACGCGAACAAGGTCGTCGCGTTCTGGACGCGCGCTGGGGAGCGTGGCTTGGGCAGCAGCTTCCTGCTCGGCGGAGTTGGCGCGGGCGGAATCCTTGCTCCGCTGGTCCTCTCACGGGTGGCACAAGGATGGGGGTGGCGGAGCAGTTTCGTCCTTTGCGGCGCCGTAGCCGCTGTAATCGCCTTCTGTTGGTATGTGTTCGCAACCGACCGTCCGGAGCAGCACCCGCGCATCAATTCCGCTGAGCTGGCACTCATTACCGCCTCTGCAAACGCCAGAACGCGGATCGGGAGAGGGCGCACGCCTTGGAGAAGGTTCTTTTCCAGCGGCTCAGCATGGGCATTGCTTCTCAGTTATTTCTGCCATGGATACACGCCCTATATTTACTACACTTGGTTCTTTATCTACCTGGTGCGCGTTCGCGGCCTTACGGTTACCAAGGGTGGAATATGGGGAACCACTCCGTTTATTGCGATTACGTTGATGTCGCCGCTGGGAGGCTGGTTTTCCGATAGGGCGGCATCCCGCTACGGTCGCCGTCGTGGCCGACAGATTGCTGCCATGCTGGGAATGACTTCGTCAGCACTCCTGCTGTGGGCGGGAAGTCACGCCACCAGTACCAGTCTTGCAGTTTCGCTGCTCGCTCTGGCCGCAGGATTCAGCGCATTTGCCGCCGCAAGCTGGTGGGCCACGTGCATTGATATGACCCCCAATTACTCCGGCTCGCTCTCCGGTTTGATGAACACGTGTGCGAACATCGCGGGCGGTATAGCGCCCATATTGACTGCGTATATCGCAACCAGGTTCGGCTGGAGCCGCGCTCTCGACGTTGGCGCAATCATTTCATTTACCGCCGGAGTTCTGTGGATGTTTGTTAATGCCGAGGCATCACTGGAACCGGCCGCTCAAAGCGCCAGTGTGGCAACAGCACAAATGAGTGGCGGACAGCAACGCCCTTGATGCTGAACTATTCCGCTATGCTCAACTACGGCAATGGATTCTGCTGGCTGACCAAAAATGTCTAGGAGGCCCATCACGTGGAGAGAATGACCAAAGTTTTCAGGGAGATGCTACAGCGTCCTGGAATCATCCATGCTCCCATTGCATACGATCCTTTGACCGCCAAGATTGCCGAAAAAGTTGGTTTTAAAGCCCTGGACTTAGGCGGATACGCGCTGGGCGCGAGCAACTGCGTTCCCGAACCCATGCTTACATTGACCGATGTTGCGGAAGCCACCAGGCGGATTACGGCGGCGGTAAATATTCCGTTGATGGTGGATGGCGGAGCAGGCTACGGCGACCCTGCCTATGTAGTGCGGACAATACAAGAACTGGAGAGAGCTGGCGCTGCCGCTATCCATATTGAGGACCAGGTGTACCCGAAGCGGGTCCACTACCACAAGGGAATCGAACATCTGATTCCGGCCGAGGAGATGTGCGTGAAGATACGTTACGCGTTGCGGGCCCGCCGCGATCCCGACTTTGTAATTGCCGCACGGACCGATGCCATGATTACCGATGGCTATGCCGAAGCCATCCGTCGCGCCAATTTGTATGCCGAGGCTGGAGCTGACATGGTCATGCTCTTTCCCAACAGCGTGGCAGAAGCACGGCAAGCACCCAAAGACGTCAAGGCGCCCCTGATATTTGTTAACAGCGAAGGAAACCGTTTTGGGCGGCCGATCTTCGCTATCCAGGAACTCGAGGACATGGGCTTCAAGATGGCGAATGATGCGATCAGCGCGATCAGCGTGGTGTTCAAAAGCGTCAAGGACTTGTTTGTCCAGCTGAAGACCCAAGGACGTACCGGTATGGATCAGAAAGTGTACGTGGGAGTGCGCAAGGAAATAGAAGACACTATAGGACTCGAAGAGTTCTATCGAATGGAAGAAGAAACGGTCGAGAGGTCCTGAGACGGAAACGCCGGCTCAACGCTTATCGGGGCAGGCCGGATGTGATCGCGCAGCAAAATGGCGGGATGAACCGCCACTCTGCCAGTGAAGTCCATTACCTGATGGCGGCAAGAAGTGCCTCCAGCTATCACCACGGTCCCCTCATCCGCATTGCGAACTGCGGGAAGCAGTTTGCGCTCCCCAATCTGCCGTGAGACGTCGTAATGCTCCCGAAGATAACCGAAAGAGCCGGCCATACCACAACATCCTGCGTCCAAATCCACAACCGACGTGCCCGGGATCCTGGACAGCAGCGCCAACGCGGGAGCCAGCAGGCCCATGGATTTCTGATGGCAGTGACCATGCAAGAGCAGTTTGCGTGGTCCCGGAGTGAAATTAAGCGGGCTGTTGCCCGACCGCAGTTCCCCTTCCATAAATTCTTCAAACAGCACACACTGACTAGCCACTAGGTCTGCCTGCTCTCTGAGTTCGCCTCGTAGTAATCCCGGCAGATCTTCGCGAACCGCGGAGAGACAACTCGGCTCGCAAAAGACGATGTGTTTCCCGGCTAACGCGGCAGAGTAGAAAGCCTCCGTCGTCTCCCGGGCGCGCGCACGCGCTTGTTCCAGCAAGCCTTGCGAGATAAGGGGACGTCCGCAGCAGTGGTAGGGCAGCACGCCGACCTTGTGCCCTATAGAGTTCAGAACCTGCGTGGCTCCAATTCCGATCTCCGGATCAAAATGGTTCGTGAACGTGTCATTGAAGAGGAGCACCGAATTGGCTTGTTGGGCGGGCGCGTTTGCCTTTGACCAATCTTCGAAGGTGTGACGCTTCCATTGAGGAAACCGCCTTCTCCGATCCAGATGAATCAATCGCTCACTCAGGTAGCGAACGCCGCTATTTGCCATCACCCAGTTGGAAACCGGAGCGAACCGGCTTCCCCACCGTGACATGCGATCGATGGCGCCGAACATTCGGGCGCGCCAGGGAGTCCCGTTCGACGCCCAGTAGCTCGCTAGAAATTCGCTTTTGAATCGGGCCATGTCCACTCCAACCGGGCACTCTGACCGGCAAGCGCGGCACTCCAAACACAGGTCTAACACGGCGTACACATCTTTCGCGGCTAGCGGCATGGCGCCGGGAGTTCCATTCATTGCTAAACGCAGAACGTTGGCACGCCCGCGCGTGCTGTGCGCTTCCTCGCGAGTTGCCATGTAAGAGGGGCACATGGTCCCGTCCAGCTTTTTGCGGCATACGCCAAGTCCGCTGCACATCTCCACGGCACGAACGACGCCGCCGTATTCGGAATAATCGAAGAACGTGGGGGGATCCGCCGTTTTGTACTCGGCGCCGTAGCGAAGGTTTGCCGTAAGTGAAACGGGATCAACTATTTTTGAAGGATTGAAAATTCCCGCGGGATCAAATTGCTTTTTGATCGCGCGAAACGCGCCGTACAGTTCGTCTCCAAACATTTTTCGCACAAAAGGAGTTCGCACCAGACCGTCGCCATGTTCGCCGGAAATAGCTCCGCCAAACTCCAGCACGAGGTCCGCGCTGCCGTTGGCAATACTTTCAAATCGTTCGATGCCCTCGCTGGTTTTTAAATCGATAACAGGTCGCACGTGCAGACATCCGACGGAGGCATGTGCGTAAACCCCGGCGGTGGTGCCATGGCGGTGTATAAGGGCCAGAAACCGCTCAATGTAATCACGCAACTTTTCGGGTGCGACGGCGGTGTCTTCTACAAAAGAGAGCGATTTTGCGTCTCCTTTCATTGCCATTGATAGACCGAGAGCAGCTTCGCGCAGGTTCCAGATCTTGGCTTGGGATTTTGGGTCGAGAGCGCGGTGGAAGTGGTATCCAAAGTGCCTTCCGGCCAGGTCCTTCTCGAGCGCGTCGAGCCTGGGGCCAAGCAGGTCGTCGGTGTCGCCGTAGAATTCGACAACCAGGAGCGCCCCCGGATCACCCACGATAAAATCCCGCATGCGCTCAAAGGCAGGATTCTCACGCGTGTGGTTCAGAATGAAATTGTCCATTACCTCGATGGCGACGGGGTGATGTTCGAGAATGGCCGGCACTGCCGCCAACGACTGCAAGAGATCGGCAAAGTGAATTGCCAACACTGCCTTGGCCTTCGGCAATGGGACTAGTTTGATTTTCGCTTCAACGACGACTCCTAAAGTGCCTTCAGAACCGACCATGAGCTTGCACAAGTTGAACGGCTGGTCCCCAACAAACGCATCAAGGTTATAGCCACCTACTCTGCGTAAAATTTTGGGGAAACGGCGATCTATCTCGTCGCGATGCGTGGCAGCAAGTTCACGCACCATTCGGTATGCGTTTGCCTCAAGCGTGTCGCCGGTGCTAGCGGCATCGAGTTCGTCTGCGGACAAAACACGAAAGTGAGCGATGGATCCGTCGGCGAGCACCACACATTGTTCGAGCACGTGGTCAATGGTCTTCCCATACACCAGCGAGCGAGCGCCACTGGAATTGTTTGCCATCATGCCACCGATGGTGGCTCGGCTGGCGGTGGAGATATCCGGCGCAAAACGCAACCCGTGCGGGCGCAAAGTGACATTCAATTGGTCAAGCACAACCCCAGGCTCAACCCGCGCCCATCGCTCGCTAGCATTCACTTCCAAAATTCGATTTAGGTATTTCGATGTATCCAGTACAACACCGCTCCCAATCGCCTGGCCCGCCTGAGATGTGCCGCCGCCTCGTACCGTAATCGGTACACCATGTCGGCCACATATACGCACCACTTGTACGATGTCATCGGTTGTACGCGGCAGCACTACCCCCAACGGCTGGATTTGATACACGCTGGCGTCGGTGGAGTAGAGAACGCGCGAGACGGCGTCGAACCTGGTCTCTCCGCTGACTTGTTGCTCAAGTTCTTGTCGCAAAGAGTCCGCGGAGGTGAGTGCCGCAGTTCGCGGCAGGGCTGGATCAGGATTCATTGTGCTCGATCCATTTTCGGACGGCTCGTGATACATCATCCTCGATCAGTATGGTCAAGCGGTCTTGGTGGTTGCGCAGCGGATGCAGCGCACTTGTCTCGAGCAGTTTCGTCGAAAGTGTCTCCGCCGAGACACTCCATTGCAGCCCGGACTCCATTGGGACGATAGGGAACGCCGGCGGCACGCAGACCTAGCTCTACCCCCGCAAGAGTGCCCATCAGCATGAGATCGTTAAAGTCACCAAGATGTCCGATGCGGAAGACTTTGCCTTTCAGTTTTCCCAATCCCATGCCGAGTGAGAGATTGTACTTTTCGAATGTGACTCTCCGGAACGCGTCGGCGTCCTGCCCCGGTTGCAAAAGAACCGCTGTCACTGAATTCGAGTATTCGCGGGGATCAAGAGCAAGGACTTCGAGTCCCCAGCCTTGGACAGCGGCTCGTGTAGCTGCACCGTGACGTCGGTGCCGCGCAAAAACATTTTGTAATCCTTCCTCATGCAGCATGGCGATCGCTTCCTGCAGGCCATAAAGCATATTGGTGGCAGGGGTATAGGGAAAATAACCGGTGGCATTGAACTCCATCATGTCGCGCCAATCCCAATACGAACGCGAGAAGCCGTTTCTCTTTGACGCCTCCAATCCCTTGGCGGATACAGCATTGAAGCCCAAGCCGGGCGGCAGCATTAGACCTTTTTGCGAGCCTGAAATGGTGACATCAACACCCCAGGCGTCGTGCTGATACTCCATTGCGCCCAACGAGGAAACGGCATCCACCATAAACAGCGCGGGATGGGCTATGTCATCAATGGCCCGGCGTATGTCCGGAATCCTGCTGGCAGTTCCAGTGGCGGTCTCGCTGTGCACAACCATGACCGCTTTAATTTCGCGTTTCCGGTCGGCAGAAAGGCGAGCGTGCACTTCCTCGGGGGCTACTCCATGCCGCCAGTCGCCGGGTACGAAGTCAACCTTCAGCCCCAGTTTCTTTGCCAGGGCTTGCCAAAGGACGGCAAACTGACCCGTTTCGAACATCAGTACCTGGTCGTTGGGCGAGAGGGTGTTGACGATCGCGGCTTCCCAAGCTCCGGTTCCCGATGAGGGGAAGATCAAAACCGGGCCGGAGGTCTGGAAAATCGAGCGGCACCCCTCCAGCACATTCGTGGCAAGCGCCGCGAAATCTGGACTGCGATGATCGATAGTGGGGCGATCTATGGCACGAAGAACACGGTCGGGGACATTGGTTGGTCCCGGAACCTGAAGAAAATGCCTACCGGGACGACGCTTGCCTGTCATTTGTCCGCCTGGAAAATTAAGCCGGGCAGCTGAGATGTCATCTCCATTCGCACCGCCTCAAGAGCGTCGGGGCTCAAACCCAGCGCTTTCAAAATGGTCGGTGCGATCTGCGCGGTTCGAACCGGAGACTTAATGGTCGTAGCCTCGTAAGATGGAAACGAGACTAGCAGCGCCACGTGAGTGTCGTCCTCCGTGAACCCACCGTGCTCGGCGATAAAGTTGGCATCAGTGTAGAGCACACCAGGCTGTGGTTGGACGATGATATCTGGCATTCGACTGTCAGCCAGCGGATCATTAAACCTGAGCCGGAGAGAGTTCCCTGCATAAATGGTCTGAATCTTGGCCTCGCTGCGTCTCAGTTCGAGAGTGCGTACCACCTCTTGCGTGCGACTGTGATCGCTGAGCCAGATTAGCGCACAACTGCCATCCTGGTTTGCCTGAGCTAGCAGCCCCGGATGAATCCCGTTCACAAGCTTGGGAATAAGCTCGAGGTCCGCGTACTGCAAGGCGCGCGGGTCAATAGGAGCATCGCCGTGCTTGGCCGTCACAATGATTAGAGTGGAAGCGAGTAGCCGCTGCGATTGCAATGCGGCAACCATCTGGCCAAGCGAGCGGTCGGTATGATCCAGCGCTTCTGCCAATCCGGCGCTGGGAGTACCTTGCGCGTCCAGATATCCATTACCGGGAATCTTCTGCGCAACACTAATGGCTTGGAAATTCATGCCGAATAATGCCGGGACTTCGGCTACGTGAGCGCCACTGTGATCTTTTCCCCTGATCTCATTGAGCACACCTTGCACTCTCATATCGTCGAATTCTTCGATTCGGGGAATACTCCTCGCCCTGCTCGCGGCACGGACTTCCGGGACCAAAAGATCGTCCACGCCCTTTCCCGAAGGCCCGTTCACCAACTCGTAAGCGGGGTGCTTGTCCGACCAGGCGGTACGTCGTCCTGCAGCTTTGATGATCTCGAAGACGGTATTTACGCGCAGAAATTGGTGAGGATATACGGGCGTGCATCCGTTAGCAGGATCGCGGGGCAGCTTCTCGGGATCAATACCTCCGCCCCCATCGAGGGCATTGGGATCGCGGTCAATCGAGCTGTCGAACACAACTCTGGTCCCTCGCGTACTGCAATTCGATCCTGGCGGAGACAGATTATGATCGTAGCTGTTTTCGAACATTACTCCAGTTGAGATGGGCGAACCGCCCGTGATCATCGCGAGCAGGCCCGGCCAGGAATTTGAGGGCATCGCGGTCAGTGCGTTGGTGTAGGTCACGCCATGTCTGGCTAACTTTGCGAGCGTCGAATCCGGTTTGGCTTGTACATAGTTGGCAAGATCCAAGGCGTGGAGACCGTCAATGCTGATCAGGAGAACTCGGGACACGCGGGCGGGCGGCAGAGTTTCGGACAGAGTCCAACCAGGAATCGCACACACCAGCGCCACTGCGCACCACAACGACCGCATTCAAGTTCCCTCAAAGACCCGGAGCACGTTATCAATTTCAGATGAAACCCGCATGAAGTCAGGATGAACAACGATTTTCAGTGCCCGGCCATAACTCCTGAGCGGCGAAATTCATGCGGGCAGAGGTTGTCCTCTCGTCTCTTCTCCGAAGGCGAGGAGCAGCAAGCCCACGGCAAATGCGGCGCCGGTGAGCGCCACGGGGGTGCCAATGCTGTGAAAGTGAGCAACACCAGCACCCACCAGGAAAGTGATGCCCGCTCCCACAAACCGTCCCGCAGATACCGCGAGCGCGAAGGCGCTGGCCCGGCATTCGGTTGGATACTGTTCAGGTAGCCACAGCGTGTACATGGCGAAGTTCGCGCCTCCGATTCCCAGGAATGGCAAGCACGCTATGAACAAGCCCAGCGCGTGCGTCGGACGATAAAACGCGTAACCGAAGGCGAGCGGGATAAAGACCAACATTATTGCAAAATAGAACGCCAGTGCCATGCGGCGGCCTAGCCGCTCCGCCATCGGCGGCAAGGCGATGCATCCTACGATCGTGCCTATGGAAAGAAGCATGGTTCCATAAGAAGCCAGGCGAGAGCTTGCGGCGGCTGTCATTCCCGCATGGCTCGCAAGGTAAATCACCGAGGAGGGAACATAGACCGCACCCGCCCACAGTCCAATAATCGATACCAGCACGTAGAGGCAATTCAGGATTGTGCGGCGCCGAAACACTGGACTAAACAGGATCAGGAAGGAATGGCTTATCGATTTCCGCTTGATGTGCTGTACCTTCTCCGTCCAGCGGCGAGGTTCGGTTACTCCGTAGCGGATCAAGCCGACCAGCAACGCGGGCGTTCCACCCACAGCGAACATCGCCCGCCAGCCGTAATGAGCTCCAACCGCATAGTTCAATAGCGCGGCTAGAAAAAAGCCGAAATAGTAGCCGGTATGCATCAGGCCAGCCCCCATGGCGCGGCGGCTCTCGGGCCATTCTTCGGCAATAAAAGTGCCTCCCATGGCCCACTCTCCGCCGATGCCGATGCCCGCCAATAAGCGAAAAGCGGCCAATTGCCAGACGTTATGGGCAACTGCACCCAGGAATGTAAATAAGGAATACCAGGCTATGGTAAGCATAAGGGTGCGAACCCGGCCGAACTTGTCTGCTAATGGGCCCCACAGCATCGCCAAGCCCCAGCCCACCAAGAAGAAGGCGAACAGCAGCCCTCCATAAAAACCTTGATTACCCGGCGTATCTGGGATCCCGGAGCGCGGCAACAACTCGTGCAGGGCCGGCACCATAACCAGGGCATAAATGAAGGAATCCATTCCATCCAGGGCCCAGCCGCCCCAGGCCGCCCAGAAACCACGGACCTGGTTCCCAGTAAGCTTTTGTCGTGAGGGTGCGATCTCGAGCTTGTCTATCGCGGCTGACTCAACCATCTGGCAGATCTCCCGGGGCGCGCAGGATAGTACCACGCCAACACAGGGTAAAATGGCTGCCAGATGCGCGGCTGGAGCGCAAATACCCGGCATTTGTTGTTGTTTGAACAACATTTAATCTTCACTTCATTTCAGCTTCATTTGAACCGCTATACTGAGGGACAATGCGAGTTTTGTTGATCGAAGACGAGGCAAAGGTGTCGAGCTTTGTCAGTCGTGGGCTCACTGCCGAGCGGTTTGCCGTGGATGTGGCGCGAGACGGCAAAACTGGGCTGGAACTAGCTCAAACTTACGAGTACGACATGATTATTCTCGACCTCATGTTGCCGGGACTCCCGGGCACAGAGGTCCTGCGACAGGTGCGGCGCACGAACTCCAAGGTGCCCGTCCTGGTGCTTACGGCGCGCGATGCCATTCAGGACAAGGTGGAGAACTTCGAGGCCGGCGCCGACGATTATCTTACGAAGCCATTTGCTTTTGCGGAATTATTGGTCCGGGTGAAAGCTTTGTTGCGGCGCGGTCCCGTCAACCGTTCAAGCGTCATCCGGCTCGACAACTTGGAACTGGATCGCCTGTCTCAGCAAGTCAAGCGCGCCGGTCGGCGCATTGAGCTCACGTCCAAGGAATACTCTCTGCTTGAGTACATGATGTCGAACGCGGGGAGAGTGCTTTCGCGGACCATGATTATTGAACACGTGTGGGACCGAAGTTTCGACGGTATCACCAACATCGTGGACGTTTACGTTCGCCATCTCCGCAACAAAGTGGATGAACTGCACGACCGCAAGCTCATCCGTACAGTTCGTGGTGTTGGCTATGTGATCAGCGACCAGGCGGAAGCATGAATACTCATTCCCTGCGCTTCCGCGTGGCAGCCTGGTACGCAGCCGTGCTGGCAGTCACAGTTGTCCTTTTCGGTTTTGCCGTTTACATGGGTCTCGGAAGATATCTCGAGCAGACCCTCAGAACTTCTCTTCGGCACAAGGCCAAGGACGTCGCCCTGAACGTTGCCAAAGTGCCTGCCAAGGGGGAACCCTGGTTTGCCAACGAGATGAACGAGGACTTCGACAATAACAAGATGTTCCTTCGCGTCAGCCGACAAGACGGAAGCGTGCTATACCAATCCATCGCCCCGGCAGACAAAGGTTTTGATCCACAAAAAGTTCCCAGAATTTCAGGGCAGGTAGAACAGGATATCTCAGCGGACCGAACCCTGCCCGATGCTCGGCGCCTGATCGTCGAAGCGATGCCGGTTACGACTCCCGATGGCAAGCGCTTCCTGGTGGAGACTGGCGCATTGTTTCAGCCTATCGAACATGCCTTGCACGGGCTGGTTGTGGTGTTAGCCGTGGGATTGCCGTTTATCTTGGCGTGCGCGATTGCGGGCGGATACCTGCTGATGTATCGCGCCTTGTACCCGGTCAACGAGATTGCTCGGCAGGCCGAGCAGATCACCTCCAGAAACCTTAGCGAGCGGCTTCCTGTTCTGAAAACTGGCGATGAACTTGAGCGGCTATCCACCGCCCTGAATCGCATGATTGCCAGGCTGGATGAAGCCTTCCAACACATCAACCGCTTCTCGGCAGATGTGTCTCACGAGCTGCGCACCCCCTTGACGATCTTGCGCGGAGAGTTGGAGTACGTCACCGAGCGGCAACGGCTGGCTCCGGAAGTGCTCGATACCCTGGGCAGTGCTCTGGAAGAAATCGATCGGCTGACCAAAATTGTGGAGAACCTTCTCGCTATTTCCCGGGTTGACGCCGGCGAGACGCGGATGGAGCAGCAACGAATTGATCTTGCCGATCTGGCGAGCACTACCGCGGAACAGATGCAGCTGCTCGCTGACGAGAAATTGGTATCTCTGCGATACAGGTTGCAGCCCGGAATCAGGGTACAGGGCGATCCTTCCCGTCTCAGACAGATCCTAGTCAACCTCCTGGATAACGCCATCCGTTACACCGGGGAGGAAGGCTGGGTAGAAATCGCGGTGTATACCCAGGCTGGCAATGCCATTCTGGAAGTCTCCGACAATGGAGCAGGAATTTCTGCTGAATCGCTGCCGCACTTGTTTGAACGTTTCTACCGGGCCGACAAAGCGCGATCCCGATATTCCGGCGGTGCCGGTCTGGGGCTGTCTATTGTTAAATCCATCTGCGTCGCTCACGGTGGAAACGTCAGCGTGTCCAGCCAAGAAGGTAGAGGCAGTACTTTCCGAGTGGAATTGCCGTTAGCCACTGGAGCAGTTACTGGCCAGACTCCTGCGCCGCCGCCGAAAATTCCTTCCGAGGTACACGAAGCAGGCTACGCCCAATTACAAAGAAAGTCCTGACCACACGCTCGGCTTGGTAGATAACCAGTTCGGCAGTAAGCAGCATGGAGGAGCGCCACATGGCTAGCAATTCTGCCGTCGCACAGGAACGCGCCAATCAACGCAACGCAGTGATTGCAGCCTTTCTGGGCTGGATGTTGGACGCTTTCGATTTTTTCATTCTGGTGATGGTAATGAGCGCCGTCGCCAGGGATTTTCACCGCACCATCCCAGCCATCGCACTAACACTTACCGCCAGCCTGGCAACCCGTCCACTAGGAGCGCTGATATTTGGGCTGATGGCGGACCGCTATGGACGGCGTCTCCCCCTCATGCTCGATATCGTCCTCTACTCGTTGGTTGAGGTCCTCTCAGGGCTTGCGCCGACCTATACGGTTTTCCTCATTTTGCGGTTGATCTATGGAATTGGCATGGGTGGCGAATGGGGAGTAGGCGCCTCGCTCGCAATGGAGTCTATCCCGCCAAAATGGCGCGGAATAGTGTCCGGCTTGTTGCAGGAGGGATACGCCGCCGGCTATTTGCTGGCGGCAGTTGTGTACTATTTCGTATTTCCACATTGGGGCTGGCGCCCTATGTTTTTCATCGGTGGACTGCCGGCATTGCTGTCACTTTTTATCCGCGCAAAAGTGAAGGAGAGCCGCGTCTGGCATGCGTCACGAATGCCGTGGGCGACGTATCGGCGCGCCCTTGCCAAGAACTGGCGACTTTTTATTTATTTGGTCGTGCTGATGGCAGGCATGAACTCCATGTCGCACGGCACACAGGATCTCTATCCCACCTTCCTGAGCCATCATTATCACTTCAGCGTGCAGACGACGGCGACCATTACAGTAATTTCCATGATAGGTGCAATTTGTGGGGGACTATTTTTCGGCCGAATCTCAGACACTCTGGGACGGCGGCGTGCGATGGTGACCGCGGCAGCGCTAGGAGCATGCCTGATTCCCTTCTGGATACTGATACCGAAGATCGGGATCATCACGGTCGGGGCGTTTTTGATGCAGTTTATGGTGCAAGGAGCATGGGGCATTATTCCCGCGCACCTGAACGAGCTTTCTCCCAACGAAATTCGCGGCTTTTTCCCCGGCTTCGCCTATCAAATGGGGGTCCTGTGCGCGTCCGGAGTAGCCTATGTTGAATCCATTCTGGCCGAACACTTCACCTACAAACAGGCGCTCGGTTTCACTATGCTCTTCCTTTTTGCTTTTGCCGCAACCGTGATCGCTCTCGGACCGGAAAAGAAAGCGGTGCCATTCACTGACCAGGCCGGCGGTGGAACGGACCTGGAACGTTCGCCTTCGAACAGAGTATCGGCAGGTGTGTAGAGTGGGATCCGCTTTCGGCGGGTCCCAAATTAATTTCATCTTCATGCGTCCTTAATCATAGGGTGGTATACCTCAGCTTGCGGTGGTCCCGTAGCCCAAGAGGGGATCAGTTGCATTCCGGCTTGTCGAGGAGAGTCAGATGTTGCTCGTAAAAAAGCTGGCACTGGCGGCGGTTGTAACGGCTCTTGCAACCAGCGTTTACGCGGCCGGCCCTTTGACGTTGGTCGGAAAATATCCAATGCCGGAGACCATCAAGGCGACCCGCTTCGACCACTTCGGAGTTGATGTTGCAGGCAATCGCTTGTTCCTCGCCGCAGAGGCGGCACACGCCGTCCTGGTTTTCAACCTCCAAAGCGGAGAGTGGATCCGCAACATAGACGGGGTGCAGGTTCCGCACGCCGTGTTCTATCGCGACGATCTGGACCGGCTTTACGTCACGGATGGCGGCACTGGCGATCTCAAGATCTTCGATGGAAAGACCTATAAATTATTGAAGACTGTGGGACTGAAGGTTGATGCCGATTCCGTGGGCTACGATCCAGCTACCAAATATCTTTACATCGACAACGGCGGGGGCGACGCCCACGACAGCTTCTCCATGTTCAGCATTGTGGACACCACTTCAGGGGAGAAGATTGCCGACGTCAAGATTGATGGGGAGACGCTTGAGGCGATGGCATTAGCCAAATCCAGTCCGCGGATTTACATCAATAATCGGGCAAAGAATCAGGTTGAGGTGTTCGATCGTGAGAAGCGGGCCGTGGTGGCGAGTTGGCCAATCACGCGTGGCAAGGTGAATGTGGCCATGGCGCTTGATGAGGGTAACCATCGCTTGTTCGTCGGCTGCCGGAGTGGCGCGGTGGTTGTGCTCAACACGGATACGGGCAAGGAAATCGAAGCTGTTCCTATCGAAAAGAATGTCGATGAGCTGATCTTCGACGCCGCGAGAAAGCGCATCTATGCCGCTTCTGGAGGCGGCAGTGGCGCGATTGCGGTAATCCAGGAGAAGGACCCCGACAAATTTGACACTCTGGCGCAAGTGCCCTCGGGTCCTCTGGGAAAGAATGCAATCCTGGTGAATTCCATCCAGCGGTACTTCGTTGCAATACCCCCGCAAGGAACTTCGCGGGGTGAGATCTATGCTTACAAGGTAGAGTAGGCCAAATAGCTCCCAGCCTTCCCAACATTTCGAGACACAAAAAATGGCAAATCGGCAACCACAACACTCTGAACAAAAGAGCTCGACCAAGGTAACCCGCCGCGGCTTGCTGAAAGGCACGGGGTTCGCGCTGGCCGCTAGCGCACTGCCCCTCAAAGCGATCACGCAAACAGAAGCTCCGGGTGCGACGTCACCGCCTGCCGTTTCGGTCATTCAAGAACTCAGCGCTTACATGAGCAGCGCCGGGGATCGCCCACTTCCCGAGGAAGCATTGGAGAAGGCGAAGCACCACATTCTGGATACTATCGCTGCCATGATTTCCGGCGCCGACTTACCGCCTGCCAAGGTTGCATTCAGCTTTGCAGGTGCGCAATCGGGACAGAAAACCGCGACCGTGGTGGGCTCCAGCCTGCTTTGTGGCCCATTGGAAGCGGCAATCGCAAATGGCATGCTGGCCCACTCCGACGAAACCGATGACTCCCACGCTCCCTCACATTCCCATCCTGGTTGTTCAGTAGTTCCCGCGGCCCTTGCTTCTGGCGAATATTTTGGTATCAGTGGCGCGCGCTTCCTGCGCGCCGTGGCGCTCGGATACGACATCGGGTCGCGCGTAACCATGACGCTGGGAGGTTTTCAGTACCAGATGCAGAGCCATCGCAGTAACCACTGCATTGCAGGAAACTTTGGATCGGCTGCGGCTGCTGGTTGTGCTGCCGGATTGAATGCGCAGCAGATGCGATGGTTGCTTGACTATGCCGCACAGCAGGCGTCAGGTGTAGCTGCCTGGCAGCGCGATACTCAGCACATCGAGAAATCTTTTGTATTTGCCGGAATGCCGGCGCGCAACGGGGTTACCGCGGCATTGCTGATCCACTCCGGGGGGACGGGTGTCGAGGACATTTTTTCGGGCCCAGATAACTTTCTTCTAGCGTTTTCCCCCAGCGCCAATCCAACCGGATTGATTGACAAACTCGGGAGCAGGTACGAGGTGACCAGGACAAACATCAAGAAGTGGACTGTCGGGTCGCCCATCCAGGCCCCCCTAGACGCGCTGGAGAACCTACGCAAACGCCACCCGTTCGAAGCCGACGAGGTGCAGAAGCTGGATGTGCGGATGGCGAACAGCGAGGCACACACGGTCAACAATCGTGAGATGCCCGACATTTGTCTGCAGCACATGATGGCCGTCATGCTGGTAGATAAAAATGCCTCATTTCGCGCAGCCCATGATAAGGCGCGGATGCAGGACCCCGTGATCCTCCGGCAGCGCGCCAAGGTACAGCTTGTTCCGGATGAGCAGTTGGAACGACTCTATCCCAAGCGAGTGGCAGTGTTGGAGCTGACTCTCAAGGATGGGACACATCTGACCGAACGAGTGGAGGCGGTACGTGGAACCGTGGAAAATCCCATGACGCGCGACGAAGTGGTTCAGAAAGCTCGCGACCTGCTGGCAACATTCCTGGATTCCGCTAAATGCACGGCGTTGATTGACGCGGTATTGAATCTCGATCACAAAGAAGACATCAGATCGCTGCGGCCATTGCTTCAGCGAAGCTGAACGCCCAACTCAGTACTCCAACCTGCCCCTTGCCCTCCCGAGGGTCGCTACTTGCTGTAAACCAGAAGGCGTAACGTTCCCGGAACTGCCGCCGGACTGGGGTGCGGTTTTTCCGCGGTCGGTGCCGGAGGCGCTCCGAAGTCAGCCGTATCCGTTAGCAGATTGTGGGTCTTGCTGTCGTACCCCATGGTCTTGGCACCGACCTCAGTATTAACCGTCTCCACGGAACTGAGGTGATCGGGCGAGTCTTCGTGAAATATGTGAATCTTCCCTTCCCGCGTGGAAGTGAATACGGTGCCACTTTCTGGGTCGAAAACAGTAGCGTCAACTCCCCCGCTGATGGGCAAGCTCTGGACAACTTTCCCGTTATCAGCATTCATGACAACCAGCATTTTGGGATCCCGCGCTCCAATAAAGAGGCGCCGGTGTACTCGATCGATCGCCATGGAGACAGGAGCACCGCCTGGCGCCACCGGCCAATGAGACTTTACCTTCATCGCGCGAGTGTCAACGGCGACCACTTCATTCTTGTCCACAAGGTTGGCGTAAAGAGTACCCTTCCCATCCGCTGCGGCAAATTCGGGCTTTCCGCCCAATTCAACCGCCCCTATCAGAGTTTGGGCTTGGGGATCGATCGCTGTGGTAGTACCGGCGTCGCCGTTCAAAGTAAAGATGCGCTTTGATGCCGGATCGTAAACGATGCAATCAGCATCCTCCGCAGCTTTTACCGAGCCAATGGTCTTCAGAGTCTTGAGGTCGAATACGACGACCTTGCCCGCATCGCCATCACTCACAAATCCGCGTCCAAGTGGCTTCACCAGTGCGACTCCATGGTTCCGGTCGAACCCGGAAATCTTTTTCACCAGCGCGCCCGTGTCTGCATTCACCACCAGCACCTCACTGCCATGGGAGAGATAAACGCGACGGTTGGGCGCATCTACCGTGATGTAGTCGAAATACTCCTTACCTCCCGGCGCCGCCCCGAATTTATATGTCTTGGATAAATGATAACCAGATTCCGAGAGTGCATTGGGCGCAAACACGGCAAGTACTGACAGACACATCACGATGCGAGTTAAGCGGAAGAGCTTCAAGAGAATCCTCCCTTTGACACGTTTACAAAACCTATTCCGGCTTTGGTGCCCTCTGAAACTACATACGAAACATGAATTCCGTCTGAAAAGGAAGTGAAATGTTGTTCAGAAACCGATCACGCGCTCCACTCAACCATCCTATGGCAGCACTTCGAACACCATCACTTTCGCATCCTCGATACTCGCTTCCTTCTCCTGCGGAATCGGTGGTGTGAGGATGATGTGCTTCGGAACGATCACGTAGAACCGTTTAAGCGCAGGCACTAGCAGGGATGTCTTGGCGATAGGGCTTGTCGGAACCAGTGCCAACCGCTGATAGTGATCGGCATCAACCTGCTTGAAAACGTCTACCCCGCCAGTGGTGCCGGTGAAGTAGACGCGCTGACTCTTAGGTTCATACTCCACTTCATCCACGCCACCCTCACTATCTATGACCGTAATTATTTTGCCGTTGTCGGCATCCATCACCACCATCTTCCCGGGCTTGTAAATATGTCCTTTCTTAACGCGGCTGCCGATGAACAGGCGACGATGGGCTGCATCGAGACCCAGCGCATGTGGCAGCGGCCCTCCCGTGATCGGCCACAATGCAACAACGGCACGCTTCTCCCGGTCAATCACTGCAACACGGCTCGTCTGCCCCAGCACGACATACATCCTTGGTGAGCCAGGGTCAAGCGCCAGGCCGGCGGGATCATTGTCGTCCAGAGTGATCGCACCTACGTACGAACCGGCTTTGGTGTCCACGATTTCGATCGAACCCTTCGTATCTTCTTTAGAACGGTCACCGCGATCGCCGATATAAAACAAATGTGTGGCGGGATCGTACACACCGTTATCGGGTTCCCGTCCGGCTTCCGGTGGCGAATCAGGATTCAGCTGGACCGTTTTGAGCAGCTGGTACGAATCGCCGCTGAACGCTTTGCACTGACCGCTTCCCAGGTCTACCCAGATCTGGTTTGATTCCGGGATATAGATGACTTTCCGCGGGTGCCCGCCCAAACCGGTAATCGAGTGAATCGTCTTGCCGGCACGAAGATCCAGGACCTCGAGCGTCTCTTGGAATTCGCCGGGAACGAACAGGCGCTGGCCTTTAACATCAACGGCCGGGTGGTCGAAGTAGCCTTCTACATTGGGCATGTCGATGCTCTGCAGAAACTTCAATGGTGGATTAGCCTGCCCGTGCAGGCTCGCCACCCAGAACATCCAGAAACTGAATAAAACGGCCAAGCGCGATTTCATGTTCATCTCCTGAAGGTCTGCCCGATGTTATCGGAGCCCCACTAATTGTACGGGCTGCAGATTAAGAGAGACTGAAGGCTAGATGAAATGCTACACGGGCAAGTTTTATCGGATGGTGAGCTGTGTCGCCTAAAAGTAAAGTCTGGCGGAGAGAGTGGGATTCGAACCCACGTTAGAGTTTCCCCTAAACACGCTTTCCAAGCGTGCGCCTTCAGCCACTCGGCCATCTCTCCGCTTAAAGGAAGCAACGTGGGCTTGGCTGAGTTATTTCAGGACCCACTACTCGCAATGCTCTCTCTGGATTGTACTGGTCGAAATTACTTCGGAGCAAACCAGGGCGCAATCAGTCCAGGAGATCACTGGCTGGAATTCATTTGCGCGATTATTCGGCTTTAGTCCCTGTCGGCCCAACCGTGGCCGGCTCAGTTACGCTCTCGGCATGGGACTTTGCGGTAGGAGCTTGGGTTCCAGGTACTTCTGGGGTGGAGGCGGGTTCAGGCCTACGAAAGACAGGCTGAGCAACTGGGCCAGTGAGGCCTTCAGAATTTTCCAATAACCGATGATGCAGGCAGTAGAGCGCCAACTCAAGGCGATCGGAAACGCCTAGCTTGTCATACACCTTTCGCAAATAATTCTTTACCACTTGCTCGGTGGTGTTTACGCGCTGGGCAATTTCTTTGTTCTTCATACCCTGCGAAACGCAGGCAACTATGTTCATTTCTTTTTGCGTGAGATGCACCTTGGGAGCAGCGGCCATCGGCCGGGTAGCTTGACTGCGATATGCGTGCAGCACCCAGTTCACTGCTTGCTGGTCCAGCCAGACCTCGCCACTCGCTACCTTGCGAATGCACTTCACCAGCAGTTCTGGTTCAACTGCGCGGTCCACTACACCCTGCGCGCCACGCCGGAAAATTTCCAGAGTGAGATCTTTGTCCGAGTTGGCAGTAAGCACTACCAGCTTCGATTGCGGAGAACGGCGTAACAATTCCGTTACCGCTTCCGCGGGATCGCCGGCAAGAGCGGCTTCAAACAAAATGACGTCAGCGGTAAATTTGCTGATCGCCGAGATTGCCTGGCCATAGGTCTCGGCCTGGCCAACAACCCGAACATCATCTTCTACAGCGAAGATCTTGCGCAGACCGACGCGGAAGATGGTCTGGCTATCGGCTACGATCAGCCGGATGGGCGGCAGCTTACCCTCCTGCGGGGTAATTGCTTCCGTCATTTTGACCGTGCTGCTGGACATCTTCTCCCCTTACGAACCCTTAACGCCGCTGGAACTTGTATTCGTCAATCACGACACCAGCCCAGCGCTGATCGCCTTCTTGAAAACTGCGTACCACGCGCCCGCGGCACTTCACCGCAACATCAATGGGCGCCCCTAAAATCTCAGGGGACATGGAAATCTCGAACTCCACACTGGAGCCGATCGGCATTTCGCTCTCCACCTGAAACAGCACTCCATTGGCGGAGATGTTGCGCGTCTCGCCGGCCTGATCGCCATTTTGGGAATGAAATTCGACGGGAAGCCGAAGGGGAAAGCGCATGGCGCTTTGCTTCTCAATGAAGCGCCCCACCGGCTGTGGTTCTTGCGCCGGTTCTGTCCCCGCCTTGGGCGTAACTTCTTCCGTCACCCTTGATGTCTCCAGTAACGTGGTGGCGCAGGCGGGGAACCGCGCTCCACCGAATGTTAGTTACCGTATTCGCAGCTTACACTTGAGGGAAAACGTCGAAAAGTTACGAAAGGTTATTGAATTTCCGATGCAGAAAAAGGCCATGCAAGGCCGCCAAGATGTCTCGACGCCCGAATGGCCCCTTTGCTTCTCAGTACTTGGCTTGGGCTGGAACTCAGGGGCCAACCACCTGAAAAGCCCCTTAGAACTTCGTGACTTCCGTGAAATTGAACTCCCCTACCTTCATCGGAGGGACCACCATATCGAAGGACTCTTCGCCGCTGGCGCGCACTGAAGTGCCCATCTCTAAAACATTACTCAGCATGTGGATGAGACTCTCGTTGAAGCGGAAATTGCGTATTCCGTGCTGCAGTCTGCCACCCTCGACATAGAAAGTGCCGTCTCGCGTCATTCCGGTGAGGATCTTTTCGTAAGGGTCAACTTCGCGGATGTACCACAGGCGTGTGACCAGGACTCCCCGCTCAGTGCTCTCGATCATCTGTGGAATCGTTTTGGCTGACTTCCCTGGCGCCCCTTCGAAGACAACATTTACCGGCGCCTCGCCGACCTCGTTCGGCAAGGGAAAGCCGTGGCCGGTGGCCTCGATGGGCCCCACTTTGGAAGCGTACTCTGACTTCTTCATCTTCTCCGCGGTGGCACGCGCATATACCAGCCGCTTTACGACTCCGTTCTCGATAAGCGGCACCCGCTCACGTCGCACCCCTTCGCCATCGAAAGGAGCGCCGGATTGCAAAGAGTGCGTGACGTCATCGCGCACCGTGATGTTCTCTCCAAATATCTTCACCCCCATCCGATTATTCAAGAAGGAGCGCTGATCGAGAATAGCCATGCCCGCGAAGTCCCAAAACATGAATCCCACCAGGTCGAGCACCGCGGCAGGCTCGAGAATCACCGTGTATTTGCCTGGCGCGAGTTCCTGCGGGTGGGCTGATTTGAGTGCTTTTTCGGCAGCCGTCTCCGCCAGGGCAACGGGATTCAGGTTGCGCACGTCAGGGGAATTGGCCTTTTGCCAGCCAGACGAGTCGCCGGCCAGCATGGTCACGGAGATTTCTGAGGAAGTTTGTGTGTGGTAGGCGACCAGCCCGCGCGAATTCAGAATGGCCTCTACGCTTTCGGAGTTGGAGAAGATTCCGGCGGTGGTCAGCTGGTGCTTTTTTGCTATGCCTACGATTTTTTGTACTGCTGCGGCCCTGTCTTGGGGAGTCAGCGACGAAGTTTCAACGTGAGCGCGGCGCACTTCCGGAGTGCCCGTGGTCACTTCCGCTCCGGCCATGGGCAACAAGTCGGGATCCGGCTCTTGAACTCGGGCCAGGCTTTCAGAAGCTTTTACCGCGCTTCCCAGGCTCTCTTCGTCAAACCTATTAGTGGTAGCGCGTGCAGTTCGACCATTGAAGGTGGTCCGCACCGAAACAACGTAGTTCTCTTCCGCCACGTTCTGGTGGATCGTGTTATTAGCGAAGCGCGTGAGCGCACTGTGACCGCCGGCGATCAGGACTTCTACCTCATCACTGGCCGCGTGCCTGCGAACGCGCTCGAAGATCTCCTGAGTTTTATCTCTTGTTAGCAACCAGCTCAACCTTCGTATATCTGGATGTCCCAAATAGCCCAAACTATGGCTGCGTGGCCGCGGCACAGCAAGTGATTCAACCCCTCACAACAACAAAGTTTCTGCGGGAAACGGCTCCGGTTTGAGCAGCCTGGAGGAGGGTATCACAAGCTACAGTTCAGAATTTCCCGGCGCAACTCAGGAGCGGCCGCTCGCCGGCGGCAGATAGCTGGCGGCATACTCACCCGAGGTCCTGTTGGTTCCCGCAAACGCTCATTGACCAAAGTTCTGGAAGGTGCTAGTTTCCCGCTGTTCTGCGAATATACGGCCACCTAGCCCAGGAAGTGGAAAATGCACCAGGCCGCCCATTTAGTATTAGAGACCACCGCCCCTTCATCTCCACCTGTGGTTAGCCACCCGACCGGAAGAGACCGCGCCGAGATGATAATTGCCGCCGGGGTGGTCCTTACCATCTGCTACGTCGCGCGATTAGTCCTGATCACGCTATTGGTGGCCATAATGCTTACTTTCATTCTGGCGCCGCTCCGAGACTTCCTCCAGCGGCTCCATTTACCACGCAGCATTAGTTCGCTGCTCGCTATCCTGCTGCTACTAACCTTCATGGGTGCCGCGACTTTCTACTCATACAGTCAAGCCGTCACGTTCATGCAAACCCTGCCGAAGTATTCAGGGGAGATCCGCGATGCCATCAACCGCGCACGCGCACGCGCCGAGACATTTCAGAAAACAACTACAGAAGTACTCGAACCGGATGGAGAGGACAGAGCTACTGTGACCGTGCGGCCAGCAGCAACTCCGGCGTGGCAGGCACTCGCGCAGAGTTTAGGTTCCGTGTCACAAGTGTTGGTCGCGATTTCGTTTATTCCATTCCTGGTGTACTTCATGCTCACCTGGCACCATCATGTGCGCTCGGCGACGGTCATGCTGTTCCGGCTTGAAAACCGGCACGCCGCTTACGTCACCCTGGGATTGATCGCACGCATGATGCGCAGTTTCATGGTGGGAAACCTGCTAGTAGGATTGTTCCTGGCGGCGGTAAGTACCGCGGTGTTTGGCCTGATACACCTGCCGTTTTTCTACTTTGTCGGTATTTTCAGCGGATTTCTGAGCCTGCTGCCTTACCTCGGAGTGGTGTTGGCATTGGTGCCCCCTTTGATGGTCGGCCTGGGGCAGATTTCCTCGGGCGATGCTCTCGTAATCGCTGTAACCGTCTTTGTGTTGCACTTGTTTGCCCTGAACGTGCTCTATCCGAAACTGGTGGGCAATCGACTGCAGTTAAATCCGCTGGTGGTCAGCCTGGCACTTCTCTTCTGGGGTTGGATGTGGGGCGGCATGGGATTGGTATTGGCGATCCCAATCACGGGGGCGATGAAAATCATTTTCGATCACGTTGAATCGCTGCAGCCCTACGGCGTTTGGCTGGGAGAATAGCCACAGTACTGTTCTTATCTAAAATCAGCTTTCCCCGTCATCGAGCCCAGGCCATCGCGGCTAGGCGGGGTGGTTTTCTCCAGTCGTCGGGTCAATCACAGTCTTAACTTCAGAGACCTGGTTTGCGGGAAAACCTCCTTTACGGGCGTGCTCGCGTATCAGTTCGGCGTTGGGAGCAATGTAAATACAATAGATCTTATTGTCGGTGACGTAGCTGTGCACCCACTGAATTTGCGGACCGAGATTCCTTAGAACCTCACAAGATTTCTGCGACACGGCTTGTAGCTCTTGAGGCTTCAATTTCCCAGCGCCGGGGATTTCTCGTTCAATGACGTATTTGGGCATTCTGGCATTCCTTTCGTGGGCATCGTTAAAAGTAGCGGCCAATCCTCTGGCGAACGATGAAAAAAACCGAGAGACGCAGTTTGGCAAGAAATAATGACAAATTCTGTCATTCGACGCTAGCACATCACGAAAAGTTTCTTACAACCCAATCGAAAAGTCGTTGACACCCCTACACTTAGCGCGTTTCGTGCACTGAACCAGGCCTGCCATACGAATGGCGACCAACCTGCCTAGTAATACCACCGAAGTCCCCTAAATATCTCGGAGCGAGGAAAACATGCGGAAGCAAAAAGGCTTTTCACTAATTGAGTTGCTGATCGTGGTAGCGATCATCCTGATTATCGCTGCTATTGCTATACCGAACTTGTTGCGCGCCAGAATCGCCGCCAATGAATCATCGGCTGTGGCCTCGGTGCGTACCATTAACACCGCGGAAATTTCGTACAATATCGCATTCCCGACCTTCGGTTATGCTGCGGCTCTGGCTAACCTTGGTGGCGGTGGCGGTGCAGGTTGCGTAGCCACAAACGCGCAGGCTTGCTTGCTCGACACTACCCTGGGCGGCGGCACCAAGAGTGGCTACAACTTCACCGCAGTTGGCGGCAACGCCAACGCGGCAGGCGCGCTCACCACTTACCTGGTGAACACCAACCCGGTAACGCAGAACCAGACCGGCGTGCGCTCCTTCTGCTCGGTTGAAGACGCTGTGATCCACTTCGCGCAGGCTGCAATCGCGAACTGTGGCGCTGCGACTGTACTGCAATAGTTAGAGCAAATCTCGTCGCAATATCTGGGAGCATTGAGAGATTCAATGCTCCCTTCTTTTTTGCGATCCAAGTCCTCCCGGCGTCCTTTCTGCCAGCTCATCGTGAGGAATATGCCGGCACGCACTTGGGCCATCCGCAACGAACCTGCATATCAGACGGGCTGACGGAAAATGTCGCCCACCCTCAGTCTGGCGACAAAAAATGTCAATCACTGCGAATTTTGGCTCGAAGTCCAGGCCACATACGAAGTTAAATGGCTGAATCAAATAGGGTTACTTTAAACCGATCCCTGGCCCGAACTGGCGAGGAAAATGCAATTGAGAATGTGGAGATTACACCCCCAAGGGGTCAAATTTTGTTCATCCCGAGTCGAGGAAAAAAGATGCGTAAAGATAAAGGCTTTTCATTGATTGAGTTGCTGATCGTAGTAGCGATCATCCTGATCATCGCTGCGATTGCTATTCCGAACTTGTTGCGCGCCAGGATCGCCGCCAACGAATCATCGGCTGTGGCTTCGGTGCGTACCATCAACACTGCGGAAATCTCTTATAACGTTGCATTTCCGACCTTCGGTTATGCTGCGGCTCTGGCTAACCTTGGTGGCGGTGGCGGCGCAGGTTGCGTAGCCACAAACGCCCAGGCGTGCTTAATTGACACCACGCTGGGCGGAGGTTCCAAGAGTGGTTACAACTTCACCGCAGTTGGTGGTAACGCGAACGCGGCAGGCGCACTCACCACTTACCTGGTGAATTCGGACCCGGTTACTCAGAACCAAACCGGCGTGCGCTCCTTCTGCTCGGTTGAAGATGCTGTGATCCACTTCGCGCAGGCTGCAATCGCGAACTGTGGCGCTGCGACTGTGTTGCAGTAACGCCGTATCGAACATAGCGAACCGGGAGCATTGGCTAGTCCAATGCTCCCGGTTTTTTTATCCATTTGGACGACTGTGGCCCCAGGCCTGGACCACTCCCAATCGGACAGCAGGGCCGGTCAGCTCTTGATGGTTTGATCCGGAGCCTTCTCCGCAGATTTGCTGGAATCGTCGCGCAGACCTTCCTTGAGTGCGCGAATGCCATCGCCAATCCCTTTGCCCAATTCGGGTAGCTTTTTGGGTCCGAAGATGAAGAGAGCGATGGCAAAGATCACCAACAGATGCATGGGTTGAAACAGACCCTCAAACATAATTCCTCCAGGTCCTAACTGCAGACACAGGGCAACAATCAACGTTACAGAAGCTTGAGTTGGTAGTCAATTCGGCGCCACCAGTCTGTCAGGCTGGGCGAGAGCGTACGCCCCGCTCGGAGGTGTAGCTCAGAGCAATGGTGCCGCACGTCTGCTGCTCCTCTGAATAGACATCGCAGTTATCGAATGGCCGCGAGTAAACGTGCAAGCTGACCGCGCGCTGGGCCCACTCGCGCGGATTGTAGACCTTGTGCACTGGGGCATTGGGATCCACCGCCACCGGATTTGCCGCATCCATCTGCACCGCAAACGACTTCTCAATGTGGCATTTCCCAGCTTTCAAGTCCTGAAAGAGCACGCGATAGTTCTGCACCATCAGCCGGCCGATCGGGACCGCCATCCAGCAGTTTTGGTCGCGGTGATTATGAATGGAACTGTGATGGCCAACTTCCCAACAGATGGCGACCAACTCGTAGAGCGGCGTTTTGTCAATAAGGTTGCGGGTGTAG
This sequence comes from Terriglobales bacterium, assembly GCA_035651655.1. Classification (NCBI taxonomy): domain Bacteria; kingdom Pseudomonadati; phylum Acidobacteriota; class Terriglobia; order Terriglobales; species Terriglobales bacterium. The sequence goes on along the minus strand of DASRFG010000014.1, from coordinate 22,867 downwards.
TGTTGAGCATCCCAGAACAAGTAGCCATCGAGTGAAGCCGGATCCACCGGGTGTTCCGCCAGGAAGCGCCGGATTTCTTCGGTTGAGACGAAAGAGCGTTCCGGAAAATTGCGCAGATCTTGCACGAGGCTAGCAATCGAGATCACCTGCCGGGAAGAAGAAGCCACTGCCATGGGGTACCTCACATCACGGTGGGGGCATTAGGGCCCCGGTAGCCGGAAGTGTAGTTCACGTCAGAAAAAACCTCAAATGTGATGTGTTTGTTTGAGATCCCGATCAAGCATGCTTACTTGAGTTGTCGGGCGTAAACATTCCGGGCGTCAGATAGCTGTTTCAGGACATGGGCCTTCTCGGCTTCGCTGTTCCAGTCCAAAAAGGCTTTCGCCGCCTGGGTCAACCTATCAATCCAAGCCACAAAATATGTAGCATCGTTTGCCGATCGGACGGGTGCGGAGCCCACATTGATATACACGGGACTAGTGGTTGCATATGGGTAAAGGTCGAGCACCGCATGGTGGGCTTTTTCATTCCATGCCCGCAAGAGGCACCAGCCGCTCTTCGAAATCGGGAGGGTTCCCTGAATGTCCGCGGCAGTTCGAGCGGGACCTAATCTGAGGTCCTTAGCGACTTGGCCATTGCAAACTAATTCAAGATGATCAACCGGCACAATAGAACGCATCCAGGCAGTAAATTTGACTTCCTGCTGACCCGGCAACTTCAATTCCTCGCCGAGGTTCTGGCCGCCCAGGGTGAACCCCAGCAAGGGGCCATTGGTCGCAAAGGTGTGCCCCTTGCGAAGCGAATCCAGCCAGACCTGAGGATCCAACCGGGTATTCGGTCCCTGCTTGTCCGGAATTCTCGCGTACACGCGGTTCAAGCCGACCGGGCCACGCAACGATGCGAAGTTTGCCATGGCATCGGTGCCGGCTCCTGTGGGTATCCGAAACCCGCAGTTCAGCAGCTTGTACCAGACCTCGGCGGTCGACCTGTGATCGCTGAAGCCGACAATTTCAATGTAGTCAACCTTGCCGAGCGCGACATCGACCGGCAACTCATCAGTGAGTGGCGCAGGGTTGGCCGGATCGGGAAGGGATTCAAAGGGGTGCACGTATCCCACGACTCCCTGCTGAGCGTGGGCCAGGTCAGCGACATCGGCATTTGTAGGAACCAAGCTCGCTGCGCCGGTCTCGGGATAGCCAGCATAGCCCGGCAAAATAAAATTTCTGGTCAGATTGAGTGCCCCAAGATGTCCCCAATAGCTGGTATGGAATTCCTGGCTGTGCATAAGCAGCATGTCGGGCGTGGACGCGGGATCGGGATCAGTGCGGAAATACGAGATATCCGGAATCCGCTGCTCTTTGTTGACAACTAAATCTTCCACCAGCCCGAGGTTCTCTGCAGTTGCTTGCATTACTAGTCTGCGCGGAGTGTCGCGATAAGCACCCGCATAGTTCATGTGCACGTGGAGATCAGCGCTGGCCCAACGATATCCGGGCTCATTGCGCACCAAGAGAGGCTGCAGACGAAGTGTGATCTCAGTATTCTGGCCGGGTGCGATTTGCAGTTCTCGTTTATTTACCTCATAGTCGAGTCCCTTCATCGTCTCGACCGAAATCTCGCCCACGGGAACTCTGATGGTGCTTTTTCCGGGCGTATGGAAATAATGCACTTCGAACGGAGCCGTGGGATCAAAGCTGTCATCGCCGCGCATCCAGTCGTCATCGGGAGCATAAGCCCGGCCGTCCTGACCAAGGATGGAGACGCGCGCCGGCGTGAGCTGCCCTTTGTTGTCAGTGACGCTGATGGTCAGCGTGCCCATTGGCTTTCGATAGCGACGCTCCGTGGGAATAATTTGGGTTTGCGCTCCGCCGAGAGCTTCTTGTATCCACAGTGAGGTGTTTCCCCCACGGTTAGAGATGAACGCGATGTGCTTGCCGTTGGGAGACCAGCGCGGATTGATGTTGTCGAACTCGCCATAAGAAATGGGAAAGGCATCTCCCCCTTTGGACGGTAAAAGCCAAAGCTGGTGCCACTGCCTGCCGAGATATGAGGCGTAGACCAGACGCTTGCCGTCGGGTGAGAAATCCGGCCGGGCTTTCCATGTGGTCTCTTCATAGTGGATCTCATGGGCTTCGGCGCCGGGTTGTGCTTTCATTCGCCAGAACCCGCCGCTGCCATAGATGTGTCCGCGATTGGAAATGAATACCAGGTCCGAACCATCGGGCGACCACACCGGGCTGATCTCCGTATCGAACTGGCTGTAGTAGTAGCGGGGCAGAGAGCTTCGAGTTTCACCTGTGAGCCTCTGCACGTTGCCGAGCACACCCTCTGCAACGTCAGCCACGAATATATGAAAGCGGCGATTGTAGGCTGTGGATACGAAAGCGATGTGCTTGCCGTCTGGCGACCAGCGCGGCTCTGCATTGACGTTGCCGCCGCTGGTGATCGCCTGGGAGTGACCAGTCTGCAAGTCCAGAACATGGAGCTCGTATGCATCTTTGTAGTACGAGGTGTAAACGATCCAACGGCCATCAGGTGAACAGTCCGGTTGGTAGTCGTAGCCGGGTCCGTCAGTTAATTGTTGCGCCGTGGAGGACCCGGGCTCCTGCCGCCAAAGCGTTCCAGCCATGGAATAGACCAGCGACTTCGAATCTGGAGACCACGCGACCGCGCTCGGCCCCGTCGTGAGCTGGGGCAGGTACATTTCTCGGTAGTAATAAGGATGAGGGAGATCAATCTGCTGCAATAGGGGACGACGCTGGCCAAAGGCGCAGGGTGCGACAAGCATTAATACAATTAGAATTCGCAGGCGCAATTTCTTCTCTCGATTCATCGAGGCATTACCGGCAGTACAAGTCGCGAGGCATGGCCCCGTCCGTGGTGGATGTGAATGTTGGCTTTCCGCATCTCTGCAGAAGTCGTTTCCAATTTTCCACTCTGCAAATTGCGAGAGAAATCGGGGAAGAAGGACGCTGAAATCTGCACCCGGATGCGATGGCCCGACTTAAAGACGTTGCTCAACCGCATATTGGGCAGAGTCAGTTTGTAGATTTGTCCGGGGTTCAGCATCTCACGGCTATGCTGCGCATTCCGGTGGCTGGCTCGCAACACGTCAGATCCGGGACTCATCAGGTTGTAAGCGGTGCCATCGGGCAAAACATCAAGCAGGCGCACCCATAGATCAAAGTCACGACAATCGCATGAAACATAAACCTCGGCTGTGATCGGCCCAGTGACTTCGAGGTCGTGCTCTAGTGGATCGGTATCGAAAACCAGCACGTCGGAGCGTTTCGCCAACTCGCGGAAATCGTGGGCGCCGAGAACGCCCGCGTAAGGGTCGGTGACGGGATGTGCGGGATCGGCGGTGAAGACCGTGGATCGTTCTTCTTGCGGGGCACTGCGGGTCAGAACACCGCGATTTTTCGGCTGGTCATTGCGGTGACTTCCGCCAATGTAGAACGCCGTGGGTTGCACTCCCTGAGGTGGCCAGATGCGACCTTCTCGCCAGCGATTGTCCCCCATGACGAACAATCGAACCGGGGCCTCCCGCTCGACGCCGTTGTCGATGCCGCGCAGATAATGGTCCATCCAACGGAGCACAGTGTCGTCATAATCAATCCGCGCCGCTCGCCCAAATTCGCGGTCTCCCGAGTGAGTGATGCCGGTTTCTTCCGCCCCGTGTACCCATGGGCCGATCAAGAGATGGGTGCGCGGGTCAGCGTCACCCTTCCGCGAGGCCACCAGCCCGAGAAAGTTAGTGGTGGCCCCTTCCGGCCCATAATCTTCGTCATACCAGCCCGAGAGGTTCAGCACGGCGGCGTGTACGCGATCGTACTTGTCGTGAAGCTCCGCCCAGTTCCACCAGGGATCCTCGGGCGGATGGTGCAACCACTCATAGTAATAGGGAGCTATTTGGCGGAGCTCCGGCAGTGAGTCGAGAGGCAGAACGTTAAGCATCTTCTCGCGATTACGTTTCCAGTCGGCGACGGCATCGGCATAGGTCCGAGGGCCGGGAAGGTTCTTCTTTATTCGGACATCGGGAGCCATGTTGTTCCAGATCCACTCGATCCAGGACATATCAAAGACGCCGCTGGAATAAAAGAACTGGCGCGGCGTCGAGAAGGTCATGGCCGGCACCATTGCCTTGAGATGCGGCGGGGTCTCAATGGCGGCCAGCCACTGCACCGCTCCGGGATAAGACAGGCCGAAGGTACCAACGTCGCCGCTTGACCAAGGCTGGCGTGCAGCCCACTCAATGGTGTCGTACCCGTCGCGCCCCTCGTTCTCATACGCCGCGAACTCGCCTCCAGAGGCGTACCGGCCACGCACATCTTGTACGACCACCGCATAGCCGCGTTCGACCGCGTGGCGAAATGTCGTGGAATTCTTGAGGGCCTCTTCCTTGTTATATGGCGTGCGATAAACGAGGGTTGGGAAGCGACTACCACGGCGCGGGCGCATGATGTCCGCGCGTACCACGGCACCGTCGCGCATGGGAACCGCAACGTCTTTGTCCACGGCGAAGTCGGGCAGGTCAGCAAATGAGGAGAGCGCAAGGAAAATCAGCAGCGCGCCAATCTGCGGGAGCGATCTCATGAATCGCGCAGGTTAACATCTGGGCTGGGCGGGAACAAGCCGGGCTTACGCCCTTGAGCATGGATGGCCCTCCGGGGCTTGCGTTGTTTGCCTGGCCTTACCCAGCGCTTGCGCGCTGGGCTAAAAGCTGTGCCGCTGCTCCGCAGCTGTGTTCTAACGTTGTCGCCGGGTCGCCCAAAGCCAATTCATGAATGCGACGGCCAGTACTCCCAACAGAATTGCGAAAGACCCACGGCGGATCCCGCCGACCAGAAGCGCACAGGTAACAACCCCGACGAATGACAACGGAATGCCCAGTGGCAAGCGAAAGACGGCGGCTCCGAAATCTGCTTTTCCGGCGATCCGAGCTTCACGTCGCCGGAGCACCGGCAATGCCGCACATACCACGGCAAAATAAAAGAGTCGGGCAATTGCCGACAACGTGGCGTTCCACTCAAAATTTCCCCACAGCGCCAGCAGCCATATCAGCGCTGCGAATACCATGATGGAAATGTAGGGCGTGCGGAAGCGATGGTGGACAGCTCTGAAAATCGTTGGAAAATCATCGCGCTCAGCCAGAGCATAGGTGAGTCGTGGAACGTTGAGCATCATCGAGGCCAGATACCCATAACCGGAAAGAAGGGTACCCAGGGTCAAGAGGACAGCTCCTGCAGGCCCCATAAAGACGCGAGCGGCGGTAGCAAGAGGACGGTCGGTTAAGGCAGCGTTGGGCAAAACGCCCATTACGACGATTTGAATCGTGGTGTAAACCGCTGTGCAGGTGATCAAGGCGGTGAACAGCGCAAACGGGGCATCGCGGCGGGGATCCTTAGCTTCGCCCAGTGGCATCAGCGCGCCCTCAAAACCGCCATAGCCAAATACCATGAGTAGCATCGCGTCGAGCCATGATTGCGTGCTCGTATGAACCCACCCTACAACCATGTGCTGATGCCGCGTAATAAGATAGGCACCGCCAACAACGATAAAGACGGCCAACGGGGTCAGCTTGGCGACCGTAACCACATTGCTGAGCTGCGTTCCTGCGCGCACGCCGCGAACATTGATTGCAGCGAGCAGGCCTATGAGAAGGCTCAGGATGAGCAATCGCGGAAGGAAATTCCCGGCCACTCCCCAGAACTCCTTTAGGTACACAACAAAGAGATTGGCGCTGGCAGCGGCTGCAGCGATGCGGACCAGCCAGGCTAACCAACCCATCAGAATTCCGACAAACCTGCCAAAAGTGACCCGCGAATAGAGGTAGGGACCGCCTGCTTCGGTGAAGCGGGAAGCCACTTCCGCAAAGCATCCCATGATGATGCCGCTGAACACGGCCGCGAGTAGCCAAGCGAGCGGGGCGGCCGGCCCAAGCTGCCGAGCAATGATTGAAGGCAGGCCGAAGATACCGCTGCCGATGATGGAGTTCACCATCAGCGCAGCCAGGCTCCAGCGTCCAATGCTGCGTACCAGGCCAGCGCTTTCACGGGACGTGTTCACAGCAGCGTTGTAGCACGGATTGACGTGGCCTAAGACGAAAAGCGGACTCGCCATCAACTGCAGCAACGCGGATGGTGCAACCCGACCAGCGCCACCTTGTTCTAATCGCAGTGAATGGCCCCGTGCGGGGCCGCGGAGGTCACCATGTTTTTGGGGTTATTTATCCTGCTGGTCGCGTTGTGGCTGATTTTCTGGCTGGGAGTACACATCACTTCCGGTCTGATCCACCTGTTACTCATCGTGGCGATCATTTCGCTGGTCCTGCATCTGGTGCGCGGCCCGCGAACCACTGCTACATAGGTCTCGCAAAGAACGCTCCGGGGCTCGTCCTTTTCTGCCGCTCATAGGGTTGAAGCCCCGGGGATTGAAGCCCCGGGGATTGAAGCCCCGGGCCGCCTGCCATCGGCATTGTTCCGCGTCGCCCTCGCCTCGGTACCGAGCCTTAAGTCACATCTTTCCTCGCCATAAGGATCTCCAAAAGCCGCGCCGACAGCGGTATTTGGCCCCTCTGGGCCATTACGAAAGGCAGTAACCAAAGGCAGTGCACAGTGGACATCTGGTGACAAAATCTCACGGGTGAGAAGGTTGTTTCATTGCTCCTCCCTCAGGCGATCAGCTGGTTGTAAGAGGACGATCAATGGACACTATTTATGCCCGCATGCGCCGCGTCACCGAGGACCTGCGAATTATTCAGCAGGAACTGAACTTCGCGGCCATTCAAGCTTCTGCGAATGTGGAACAGGGAGAAGCGAATGAACTGCCCACAGGCGAAGCCCTGAATACCTTGCGGGCGGCACTTGACCAGATGCGTCACTTCCTCTGGTTCTACGGCCAGATCATGAGCAACGGATCAGGCCTGAAGGAGACTCTGCGCCGTGCGCTTCAGCAAGGCGGCGGAGAGGAAGCCGCAACGCCCACCGACACCCCGCCAGAAAAATTGAGGTCCGCTGCCGACAAGGCATTTCTTCGTTACCGGCTGAATGGAAAAAAGCCGAACTAACCACTACTCATTCCCAGTCACGTCGTAATCAGTCCCAACAGCGGTTTTCGCTCTCTGGCATTTGACCCCAATGCGACTTCAGCGCTGCGTGAGTCCGGGTAGATAACACATCGGGATGTCGCGTGAGGTGCGGAGACCAGGCTTTACCTCCAACAACGCCGGGATGCAGTTCACGGCAATCGCGGCGGTGGCAAGGTCGCCGTGGATACCGCCGGGAATCGAGAGCTTGAGGTCGGGAACACCGAAGATTTCAATGGCATCCACGGGCTCCGGCGCTTTCAAGTACATCTGCAATTCAAGATAAACATTCTCGCCACCAGCAGCCATTCCACGGGCGACCTGGCGCACGCCCTTCACTCGGCCGGCTGGCACTTCGAGAAACTCGCTGCGAACAGCAGAATCGGCAATCACTGGCTCGATGGTTTCTTCAATCCGATCTAAAGATATTCCGAAGGAATCGGCAATCATCGCGGCGGATTCGGGCAGGCCGTGGTGCTTGATGACGCCTGCCGCCACTTGGGCGCGAAATTCCTGCTCCGTCATTCCTGCCCCGACTTTTTTCTGGAGCGGCAATCTGCGGCCTGCGGCATCAACTACACGACGGACGCGTACTTTGCTGACTTGCTGACAGGCAGTCCCCAGGGTGAGCACCAGCTTGTCCATTGCAAACCCAGGATTCACACCTGTTCCCAGCAGCGCAACGCGATGCTCGCGGGCAGTTCGATCCAGTTTCTGTGACAGTTCCGGATGTTTGCGAAAGGGATATGCCAACTCTTCGCAGGTGGAAACTACGTGCAGACCCGCATTCAAACAGCCGATCAACTGATCGGCAACCTTCTCCAGGTAAGAGGACGTGGTGTGCACGACCACATGAGCGCCGGTGCGCAGTACATCGCGCACATCCTGGCGCACGGTGACGCCTAGATCGCGATCGGCGCCGACCACCCTGCCGAGATCCTTGCCGTTTTTCTCGGGGTCAATGTCTATGGCCCCGACAATCTCGATCTCGGGCTTTTGTAACATCAACCGCACCATGCCAGCACCAATCGGGCCTACCCCGTACTGGATGACGCGGATCTTGTGATGCTCCAATATGCCTCCTCAGTTAATCTACAGTCCAACTCCTCCCACGACGGTCCTGATGACTTCACCCCGGGCATTGAGCACCACCAGGTCCGCATCAGCTCCCGCCGTGAGCACTCCTTTATTTTTGATCTGTAACGCGCACGCGGGATTAAGGCTTGCGAGCCGAGCAGCCTGCGGGAGCTCCCAGCCTGCAAACTGCATCACGTTGCGGACTGCTCGGTCCAACGTGAGAATGCTTCCAGCCAAAATGTTCGTACCGGCAGCAGTGCACTTACCGTCCAGCACCTCGATGTCGAAACTTCCCAGGCGATACCGGCCATCGGGCATACCCGTGGCGCTCAGTGCATCAGTGATAAGCACCGCGCGTTCCGGACCTTTGGCCCTAAGAAACAACTTGATTACGGAAGGATCGACGTGAATGCCATCAGCAATGATGTCCGCACTAAGACGGTCATCAGTGAGGACCGCGGCCAGAATTCCAGGGTCGCGATGGTCCAGTGGGCGCATAGCGTTGAAGGTATGTGTGGCGTGGCGTGCACCACGCCCGATTCCAGCCTGCGTGGTAGCCATATCAGCGTCAGAATGGCCGAGGCTGACGCAAACGCCGTGCTTGGTAGCCTCTTCGATGACCTCGAGAGCGCCTTCCAACTCAGGGGCAATGGTCATCACCTTGATGTGGCCGCGGCTGCTTTGCCAAAGACGCTGGAAGAGTTGTCGTGAAGGTTGAAGGAGATATTCCGAAGGATGCACTCCCCGTTTGGAGTGGCTGAGAAACGGCCCTTCGATATGAATCCCGATCGGCCGGGCACGGAGATCGGCCTTGGTCGCCGGTTGCTTAGCGGCGGCTTCGATGGCGGATGCCAGCCGCTCAAGGGAGGCGAGGGTTTTGTCCAAAGGTGCAGTGACGGTTGTGGGTACGTAGGCAGTGACCCCGTGCTGTGCCAGCAGACGCTCAAGTCCGGGCAAAACTTCAGGATCAGATTCCATGATGTCGTGCCCGCCGCCGCCGTGGATGTGAATGTCCAGATACCCCGGCGCGAGGATTGCATCGGGAAAATCCACAACCCGGCAATCCGCAGGGGCTTGGCGTGCGGAGCGCGAAGTGACTTCGGCGATGGTATTGCCATCAACAAGTAGCAACGGCAGCTCGATTCGCTCGAGTGGAGTAATCAAGGCCGCGGCTGTGATAGCAATCATCTAAGCCGCTCATTGTAACGGATGAGTTTGCGGAAGCGCGTTATCCAAAGCGGAGCAGCGGCACAATCCTTTCCGCAGCTGTAGCGCCGCTCGTAGAAAGACTACAACCCAGCTGCGAGCAGCGGCACAGCCGTTAGCCCAGCGCGTAAGCGCTGGGTAGGAGTCGCCACAATGCAAGCCCCGGAGGGCCGACCTTCCTGCTTAAGGGCGTCAGCACGTCCCTAAACGACCGTTATCCAAAGCGGAGTGGCGGCACAATCCATTCCGCAGCTATAGAGCCGCTCTTAGAAAGACCACAGCCCAGCTGCGGAGCAGCGGCACAGCCGTTAGCCCAGCGCGTAAGCGCTGGGTAGGAGTCGCCAACAATGCAAGCCCCGGAGGGCCGACATTCCGGCTTAAGGGCGTCAGCCCGCGCCAAACGAGCCGTTAACAGGCTTTAATGCGCTGCAACCGGCGCCCCACCTTTTTTCGGCTTCTTCATCAGGAAAATCAGGGGTGTCACTGCCAAGAAGAACCCGCCCAGCAACAGGAAAATATGGTTGAACGCGAGCATGGAAGCCTGTTGCTGCACCATCCCGAACACGGCACCATAAGCTTGGCGGGTTGCGGTGACTGCGTCCATTCCCCTGGCAATCAAGGCGGCGCGAATGCTTTCTAACACGCGACGGCTGGTGAGGTCATACGGCGTGACATTAGCGCCCAGGACATTAATATTGCGCTGAGAATATCGAGCTAGCAGCGTGGTTACGGTGGCAATCCCTATGCTGCCACCGATGTTGCGCATCAGGTTGAAGATACTGGTCGCATTGCCCATCTCTTCCTGTCTGATCGGGCCGTGAGTAATTGTGGTGAGCGGGACAAAAAGAAATCCCAACGCTATGCCCTGCAGAAATTGCGGCCAGAAGATATTCCAGTAGCCGGCATTCAGATTTATAGACGACAGCAGGTACATGCTGACAGCAGCGCCCATGAATCCGCCCAGCAACAGCTTTCGAGCCTCAATTTTTGACAACAGAATGCCTACAAGCGGCATGGTAACAAACGATCCCAGACCTCGTGGCAGCATGGCAAAGCCGGCATTAAGCGAGGGGTAGCCCAGCAGTGTCTGCAAAAAGATCGGCAGCAGTACCAGGCTGCCGTAAAGTCCAAAACCCAGCACCGTCATAAGGAATACCCCGGTGGCATAGGTGCGTATTCGGAATACTCTCAAATTGACGATCGGATGCTGGCTACGGAGCTCGTGAATGAGGAACGCGATCAGGCCCGCAGCCGCCATGACGGTGAGGACGCGGATAAAGTTGGAGCTAAACCAATCCTCTTCCTGGCCCTTGTCCAGCATCACCTGCAGCGACGCGATTCCCAAGGACAAGAATCCAATTCCCCAGTAGTCAACCCGTGCAGTGGTGCGGCGTATGTAGGGTGGATCAAAAATGAATAGCTTTGACATCAGCAATGCGCCGGCACCAACCGGAAGGTTGATATAGAAGATCCAGCGCCAGCTGTAGCTATCCGTGATCCAGCCACCTAAGACCGGCCCAAGCATAGGCGCAACCACAATGCCTAGGCCCCAGAAACCCATGGCCTTGCCGCGATCCTGCGGCGGGAATGCCTCCAGCATGATGGCCTGCGAAAGCGGCTGCAATCCTCCTCCGGTGGCGCCCTGAACCACTCGAAAAATAATCAGAAATGGCAGATTCGGCGCCAGGCCGCACAACACCGACGCGACTGTGAATCCAGCAATGGAAACCATCAGAATGCGCTTCCGGCCGAAATAATTTGCAAGCCAGCCGGTCATCGGCAGGATAATCGCGTTGGCCACCAGGTAAGACGTCAGCACCCACGTGGACTCATCAACCGTAGCCGAGAGGTTGCCCGCGATATGCGGCAGGGAGACGTTCACGACGGTGGTGTCCAGCACCTCCATGAAGGTGCCCATCATCACCGCCACGGCGATGATCCAGGGATTGATTGCGGGTTGGAAGCGCGCCTGCTCGGATGTAGCCATGCGGAAGAAGCCCTTATTTGACTCGAACCGTGGGTTCCACCGACATTCCAGGTCGCAAGAGGTGCTGTGGGTCTTGACCGCCTTCGAAGACGAGTTTCACCGGTATCCTTTGCACCACCTTCACGTAATTGCCGGTGGCATTTTCCGGCGGTAGGAGGCTGAAGCGAGCACCCGTCGCGCCACCAAAGCTGTCCACATGGCCCCTGTAATCGCGGCCATTGGTGTCCACATGAATGGTGGCGGGCTGCCCGGGACGCATGTACTTGAGTTGGGTTTCTTTGTAGTTTGCCGTGGCCCAGATGTCATCGAGGTTAACGTCCGCCACCAAGGGCTGTCCGGCCTGAATAACCTCCCCGAGTTCGACCGTACGCTTGCTGACTATACCGTTCACGGGGGCGCGAATGGTGGTGTACTGCAAGTTCAGCTCGGCTTGTGATAGGGCTGCTTTCTCGACTGCAACCTGCGCATCGGCGGCGCTAGCCTGTGAACGGCTGATGGCGACCTGTTTCGGCGCGCTCATGGCAGACTCGACTTGTGACTCGGCCTGTTGGACGCGGCTTTGCGCGTCCGCCACGGCTGCCTTGGCCGCGTCCACGCTGGCGGCTGCGCGCTGTTCGTTAGTTAAAGCGGTGTCGTACTGCTGACGAGGAATCTCGTCGCGCTCCACCAACCGCTTGTAGCGCTCCAAGTCCTGGACGGCCAGCGCGTATCTGGCTTCAGCATCGCGAAGCTGCGCGCGGGCCGCGTCCACCTGCTGTTGCGCAGCCCTCAGCGCGGCTTGTGCATTTTGGAGCTGGCTGGACGACGTTGTCGAAGTGACCGGCACACCGGTGTGAGCAGCCTGAGCTCGGGCAACAGCGTCCTGGAGGTTGGCCCGGGCGCGCTCAAGAGCAACCTGATAGTCGGTGGGATCGAGTTGGATCAGGACCACACCGGCTGGAACGTACTGATTGTCATTAAAGTTAATCTTGATCACCGTTCCGCCGACGCGTGCGCTGATAGGAATAATGTGAGCATCAATCTGCGCATCATCAGTTGTTTCTCGTGCGGCGTAGTAGCTCCAGATCGCAAAAACTGCCACCACCAGCACAAGTAATGCAACCAGTAAAATCCACTTAGCGCCGGGATGCTCACGGAAGTAGGAGCGGGCACGGGCACGGCGGCTGGGCTCTTCGACTTCTTCCGGCCAGGGCTCGCGGATGGGTGCTGGCTGTTCAACCTCAACTAGCGATCTTGCCTCTGCTTTCGAGTCCGCCACTTACTTACCTCCCAAATAGTTCTTGGTCGCTTCTTCGGCTACTCCGAGAGCACGCGCCAGAGAGAGCTTGGCCAAATTATGTGCAAAGACACTGGAAATATAATTTTCTTCGGCTGTAGCCAGTGCCTCCTGTGCCTGCACCACTTCAACAGTATTCACCACCCCCGCGGTATACCGGTCCCGCGCCTCCGTCACCTGTTGAGTCGCGAGTTGGACCGAGCTATGAGCCACGGCCACCTGGTCAGCCGCAGTGTTCAGGTCGAGGAAAGCCGTGCGCACCTCCAGCTCGATACGGCCGCGCAGGTCCTGGAGCGCGGAGCCGCGCTGCTGCATCAATGCGTCGGCCTGCACCGTGTCGGCGTGTGCTTTGCCGCCCTGAAAAACCGGGATGTTGAGCGCGGCGGCAGCAGTAAAGGTCCCATGAGAATTACCCGGCTCCGGCCCGATCACGCCATAGTCGCCATTCAGGGCCAGCGAGGGTAGCCGCTCAGCAACCGCAGCTTTTCTGGCCAGCTCCGCTGCTCGCAGCAGATTCTGTGCGGCTCGATAATCGGCGCGAGAGCGCAAGGCACGTGCCAACCCTTCATCCAAGGTAAGAGGTGGAGCAGGCTGAAAGGGGATCTTGTCCGCGAAAGTGAATTCCTGTGACGTAGGCAGGCCTATGGCTCGCAACAACATCAACTTTTGTTTCTCATATTCATTTTGCACAGCCAGCAATCGCTGCTGTTGCACCTGCATCTCCACCTGACTTCGCAGCACGTCTATACCGGCCGCTACGCCGGCACTTTTCATGTCCGCGGATTGGCGATACAAGGCTTGGGCTGTCTGCAGCTGTGCGCGGACCGAATCAATGCGTGCCGCTTGCGAAACCGCTTGCAGGTACAGTCCGCCCACCACTAGCACAACCATGTCTCGCGCATTGGTGTAGTTGTTCTGGGTGGCCCTGCGATCTTCTGAATTCGAGCGCAACCGATAGAGCGATTCCAGGTCTACCACACGCTGCGACAGCAATGCGCGAGCGTCAAAAACGCTGAAGGGGCCGACGACAGTGGGAATCCCCCGAAACGCGTTTGTTGGAAGACCTAGTGCTGCAAGATTGATTTGCTGCTCGGTTCCTATCACTCGCGCGCTGATATTGGGCAGGAGTTTACTGAGCGCGTTCAGCCGCGCCCCCTCGGCTTGGCGCTCACTGTGGGTAGCGAACACTACGCCAAGGTTGTAGTTCAACCCGCGATCGATGGCGTCGCGCAACGATAGCGGAAAAATTCCCGGAATCGGCTTTTGGGGAACGCTTCCCAGGAATGGATTCTGCGCGTTCGAAAGATTAGTCGCGGCAGAGTTCACCATGGCTGATGACGCGCTTATATCTTCGGGCGGAGTAGATGGTCGCAGGGGGGTGGCTACGGAAGTCTGGCCGGCGAGAAGGACCGGTACAGAAAGATGCATGAGAGCTACAGCTATCAAAACATTGCGCCTTGTCCATTGCCGTTCGGTGACTCGTTGTTCATCAATCACTTTCTTGCCTTTCACTTCCTCCTGATGGGTACCAAGGTTCGATACCTTTGATTCCTATGGCCTTCATTTCGATGCGCGAGCAGCTTAAGGTGGCCGGTTCTGTGCGACTTCCGATGTAGGACCATTTGCTTAAACGGCGCTCGTGCCACACGCCATCGCGATGAAGCCTTCGACAGTCAATAGGATTCCAGGGAAGAGCGTGTCGCCTCGGTCTCACGAACGGCATTCAAGCGACGACTAGCAAGGCTGGGAAAGGTTCGCACACATCTGATTCTGGCAATTAGCTGCGGCAGAGTTCGGGGCAGAGTTCGCGGCAGAGTTCGGGGCAGAGTTCGCGGCAGAGTCCAAAGATGCGAATGCTATAATTTCAGTCGAAACGTTTCGCCAATCGCTCTGGCCGATCGCTCTGATTCTGCCCGGAAACGTTGTTCCTGCCTGACGTCGGGGAGTGGCTCAGCCTGGTAGAGCACCTGGTTCGGGACCAGGGGGTCGGAGGTTCAAATCCTCTCTCCCCGACCAATGTTTTTGAGGTTTGCTACATCCGGCATGCTCTTGGGGTTCCCAAAGGGGTGCCCATTGCGCTCCGTTGTTACAGATTCCGCTGACGTCCACGCGACCGTGGTTGCGGCACCTTGCTTCGCCGAACCGCGGAGAATTTTCCAAAGATGGAATCCGAGGTGCGCGACACGGCCTCAACGCGCTCCCCCCACCAGGTCTTACCGTAAATGTTCTGGGTGGTATCGATGTTGGCCTGGCCCATGTTGTCGCGCACCACTTCAGGTCGTGTACCGTTGCGCAGCATGAGACTGGCATGCATGGTGCGGAAACTGCGGAAATCGATGCTTCCCGGCAGTCCCAGTCTGCGAGCTGTTGGTTTCAGTTGGCGTCGAAGTAGGTTTCGGCGGTTAAGCGGCCCGCCGTTACGGTTGCAGAAAACCAAGTCGTCGGCCCCGCGAAAACGAGACGAGTTCAAAGCTCTCTGCAGCACCGCGCGCATGTGGCCCTGGCGATCAAGCGGCACGTCCCGCACGCCCGCCTCGGTCTTGACCTCGTCGAACTCGCCCTCGTAAATTCGCTCGACAACCTGGATGCGATCCCGCAGCACTCGCTTACGGCGCAGAGCGAGAATTTCGCCTGGTCGCAAAGAGCCGCACGCTATTAATGTGCATATTGAACGCGAGGGCTCGGGCAGGGCACGAAGGAAGCGTTGGATGTCCCTCTTTTCGAGCAACACCGGAGGCTTTCGCGCCTTCTTCCGGGGAAGCTTTACACCTACCGCTGGATTGCGGTCGATCAGTCCCCAGGCTTTCCCCTGATTGATGGTCGCGCGCATGCAGCCATGCATCAGGCGGATGGTTTTTGGCGATAGCCGGGGTGAAAACGAGTTGAAGTAGTCCTGCAAGTGCACCGTCCTGATCTTGCTCAACGGAGCCCTTCCCCAAATCGGGAGCAGGTAGCTAGCGTTGAAGAAGTCATAGCTCTGTCGGGTGGAGTTTTTGAGATGCGGCCAGGTTTTCTCTCCGCACATCCGGACCAGCGCCCCATACGTGTCCTCTGCAGCTTGGCAAAAAGTAGGGTCATTGTTGTGTTCGTTGATGGACTTCATGAACTGGTCAGCTAAGCGCTGTGCATCGCGACGGGCGGGCACCGCGTTTTTTGACCAGGATCTCGAACGTCTGCGCCGAGCAACCGAGCTGTAGTCCCAGTACCATAGCTTCCATTTATTCCCAAGGTCTTTGACCTCGGGCCTCTGATAACGCACTCGCACCACGATTCTCCTTCCGTGGTGCTTCAACCGTGGGCTATGAGTACCAGCAAATAGCGCTAAAGGCAAGAGACCCTGGCTTCGAGCATGCGGTGTATGTCGCGACGGCGAAACCTGATGTAGCGCCCCAAGCGGATGGTGGGGAGCTCACTTTGATGGCCGTACACCCAATTTTTGTGCACTCGCAGAATATCCGCGAGTTCTTGGGGGGTGATTAGGTCGAAGCCGGCGCCTTCTGACTGCCTGGATTGCCGCCCGCGGACTTCGCGTCGAGCTGCCTTGCGGCTGGACTTCAACATGGCCCCACTCCGGTTGCACGACCAAGCGTTCCAAAAACCCTCCACCCCCTTATGGACCATCGCGGCGTGGCTGCCTGGATCGCGGCTTCGATGTTCTGGCTGCTATAGTGCGCCGTGACTGTGATTGGCGGAAAGCTGCCCGAGCGTGCGGAGCGGACGATCCTTTGCGTTCGCTACCAGCGACGGTCCTCACGATCGGGGCCTCCGGCGAAAACAGCAGTTCTGGAACTTCCATATTGCGCTTTACAACGCATCTTTTTCGGCTCAACAGCGCCTCGGCTGCGATCAGTCCACTGGTGAAGGTGGATAACGCGATTGCATCCTGCGATTCGGCGATCAGCCGTGCTCTCTGCAAGAGTCCACCGATAGCAGCCGTGCGCGTCTCCTGTCGACCGCAGAATAATTCGCGCAGGCTGCGGCCGAGGACTGTTGCTATCTTTTGCAAGGTGTCCAGTTGCGGGTTCACCGTCCCGTTCTCAATGCGGGCCAAACCCGGTTGGCTCATCTTCGCCGCTTTGGCAAGCGCCTGCTGGGTCATGCCCGCAGCGCAGCGCCAGGCCCGGATCCGATACCCAATTTCGTGCCAAGTAAAATCTGTATTCACGGTAATATTATAACTATTAAGCATATATATTTCCATTAGTTTAACTATCATTTTGGGACGTGGCCTTACCGTAAA
Source organism: Terriglobales bacterium (assembly GCA_035651655.1). Lineage (NCBI taxonomy): Bacteria > Pseudomonadati > Acidobacteriota > Terriglobia > Terriglobales > Terriglobales bacterium. The sequence goes on along the minus strand of DASRFG010000014.1, from coordinate 5,994 downwards.
CAGGCACAGGCTTTCCTTCGTCCGACTTGTGGCGCGGGGCCGGGAGAGGTGTGACTCAGCACGGGCAGCCCCGTACGGACCCGCATCGTGACCGGCGTCTGATGGCCGCGGTATATTCCCGTACCGCGCGAGGCTCCCCGCTCTGCTGCGTTGTTCCGTGAGCGAACAGAGCTCACCCAATAGGTCTGCAGAGGAGAACAGCCAGGACGAAAGAACAGTCAAACCGCGTACCTGAGGACCTGGGTCGAAAAATGGTCTTCAACGACCGGGGGATTTACCAGGACAGGCACGCACGGAACTCATCATGGCCCGGAGACCATCTCCACAAAGAGCCCGGATACATTTGCGCAGACTGAATTTCGTTCTTTGACTTCTTCTTCTTGCAGTCGCGCCGCGGACCATACATTATCAACTGTAATCCTATACATGGCACGCGGCACGACTGCCACGACGACACCTCAGTTTGCTAGAACCGCACCAATGATTGCGCCCCGGACAATATTGATCAGAAAATGAAAGGCAATAAGCGGATAGAGATTCTTGCGTCACTGCATGAGCAACCCGAAGGCCAACGCCGGTCCGGATCAGTGCCCAGGTTGTAGGTGCCTGCCAAACATGGTACAGAGCCATCAGTAGAGAGTTGACGACCCAAGCCCATGAGCCGAGGAAGCCCACCTTCTTCAGCAGGTATCCCCGAAAGTAGATTTCCTCACACAAGAAATTGCCCACCAGCGCAACCGCAACCAACCATGCGGGAAACAGGCTGTAGACCGCACTGGGGTCTCGATAAATGCTGTATGCGGGGGATTCAAGCCCGGAATCGACTCTATCCAAGAGGTGAGCAGCGGAAAGGCGTATTCATATACGGCAATGAGCCGATCGTGAAGACCGCGAAGACAACAGGCAGGACAATAAAGAAACCTTTAGTGTCAAACTGGTGCAAGCTTAGAAAGCTGATTGACTCGCGGAACGAGAGCTTGTCCGCTAGACCAAGAACCAGAAACGGCATTATCAAGTGCCAGGTGAAAAACATTGCCAGCACTGCAGAACCTTGCAGCATCGAGTCCGATAAGCCAGTAATCTTAAGTGCGGCGCTATGAACTGGGAGTACATTGATGATGACGTAAACCAGCAATCCCGGCAGCAGGTGAAAGAACAAATAGAAGACCTTCGAAGCAACTGATTTGGCCTGATACTTCTCCACTAGGGCAACATACTCAGAATCATCCCTGACAAAAAATCGCCGCAAGCGATCTCTCACGCGCTTCCTCCTAAGTTCAATCGTTTTTCTGATGTAGAGGACAAGAATTTACGCCAGCGCTTTCTTCTGAGTTACGCACCTGACCTCCGTAGCAGTTCGGCATTCCGGGAGGAGCCTTGCCGCTGAGATGCTACGCAAGACTCCTTTTCCATCCCGGACATGGTGGTTGCCGCGAGGAATATCGGCATTTCGGTGCGGGTCGGCGCAGTGCCCACCACTGTGAATCTACTTCTGCGGCTTCCCTCCCATAACTGCGAAGTAATTTCCGCGTTCCTCCATCGCCAACCTTGCCTCGGTCCGGGACACGAGCAACTGCTTCCCGTTTTCCTGTACCGGTGACCAGAGTTCCGAGAGGAAACAGCCCTCGCGGTAGCAGTGAAAGATGATCCGCCCGTTCGCGCCACCAGTGCGGCCTGACACTTCATTGGCCAAAATCATAGCCACCGTTTTACCGTTGGCATCCTGGATTTTGACCTGGTGCGGGGTCGCGATCATCGTGTATTCGCCGGCGGGAAAAGTCTTGCCGGAGGCGGCGAAGCTGAATGGGACGTTCGCTTGGATACCACCTGCCTGAGCGTGAGCCGAAACCAACCCAAATACCAGACAGAAGCTTGCGACGATCAGAGTTTGCTTTTTCATTCGATTTCTCCTTGTTTCTTATTGCCGGCGGTTTGGATCCTCCCGCCCTGGCCGCTTTTTGCGGCTTGCAGGTGCAACTTTCGGCGCACGCAGTAGGCAGAACAATGGATGACCAATGGTTTGGGCTAGGAATAAATAAGGCCAGCTAATTTATTGAAAAGAATGGGATATAAACAGAATGTGACCTGAGACGTCCAATGTGTGCGAAGGGCAATGAGGTGTAAACTTTCTGAATCAAAGGGGGTGAGGGAAGATGGCCCAGGCCGCCACTAGTAGAGTGGTTCGATTTGGACTCTTTGAACTCGACCTGGACGCACGCGAGCTGCGCAAGTCCGGCGTGAGAATCAAACTGCAGGAGCAACCGTTCCAGATCCTTGCCATGTTAGTGGGGCGGCCGGGCGCTATTGTCACTCGGGACGAGCTGCAGAGAACACTTTGGCCCGGAGACACATTCGTTGACTTTGACCTAAGCTTAAACAGTGCGGTCAAGAAACTGCGGCAGGCGCTCAATGACGACTCAGAAAATCCGCGGTTTGTTGAGACATTGTACCGTCGCGGATATCGATTCATCGCGCCGGTAAGCGGAGCCCCAAACCCTGAACAGATTCCGCTCGTTGAGATCGGTTCGCTGTCAGCGGCGTCCGCCGAACCGATGTCGAGTCGGGCTGCGTCTGATGTTTCGACTCGGCGAAAACGTTCAATTTTTTACCTAGCGATCCTCTTACTCCTCTTCATCGTGGGGGCGGCCGCGTACTGGCTCGCTCCTTCCCGGCAGCCGACTATCCTGGGCTACACGCAGATCACGCACGATGCGCGGGGAAAGGGCCTTGTCTCCACCGACGCCGAACGACTGTACTTTGCTGAGTTGCAAGGTGATCGTGCTGTGGCCAGCCAGGTATCGGTCGCAGGTGGCGAGACAAGCGTGTTGGCAACTCCTTTCGAGAATGCTGGTCCTTTTAGCGTCGCTCCGAACGGCTCTGCACTTCTGTTAGGAGTATTTCGCTACACAGCCCAAGGCATGGAGCTGTGGTCTTTACCCTTGCCTAGCGGGGCGGCACGCAGGCTCGGTGACTTCGTCATCGACTCGGCAACTTGGTCGCCCGATGGGAGCCGACTGTTGTTCTCCAAAGGACCGGAGATTTATGTGGCGAAGAGTGACGGCAGCGAACCACGGAAGCTGGCGACTGTCGGCAGCCAGGTTTTTGGGATTCGTGTTTCACCCGATGGCGGGAGACTTCGCTTCGATGTGGTCGATCCGAGAAATGGCGCCAGCGCAATTTGGGAAATGCGTCGTGATGGAACCGATTTGCATCCATTACTCCCCGGTTGGAACAGTAACCCTCGTGAATGTTGCGGCAACTGGACTCCCGATGGGAAGTACTTCCTTTTTCAGAGCTTTCGAGATGGTCGGACCAGTTTGTGGGCCTTGGCCGAGAAATCAGCTTGGCTCAGTAGAGAACCCAAACCTGTGCAGTTGACGAATGGCCCACTAGATTTCAATTCTCCCGTAGCCAGCAAGGACGGCAGGCGGATTTTCGCGGTCGGGTCCCAACCGCGTGGCGAGCTGGTGCGTTACGACAGCAAGTCTGGCTTCGCACCTTATTTTGGCGGCATATCGGCAACCGACCTGGCCTTTTCGGCTGATGGAAAGTGGGTCGCGTACATCTCCGTCCCGGAGGGTCAGCTTTGGCGGAGCCGAGTGGACGGCAGCCAGCGGCTTCAACTTACATTCGATCCGATGACGGCAGCGTTGCCCCGATGGTCGCCTGACGGAAAACGAATCGTATTCATGGGCACAACCTTGAAAACCGGATGGCGTGCGTACCTGATCTCCAGCGATGGCCCGGGGCTGCGCGAGCTGATCCCCGGCGCGGAAGCTGGATATGATCCCGGATGGTCAGCCGATGGTAAGTCAATTGTGTTGACTTTGAACGAGGCGGGCTCGCCCAGTAGTATGCCGACCGGGCCGGGCATTGTGATCCTTGATTCGGTCACCGGAAAAATCTCTCCCCTGCCGGGAGCAAAACAATTTTTCTCCCCGCGCTGGTCCCCTGACGGGAGGTACATTGCGGCGCTTACAAACGACTCGGGCACCTTGATGTTATTCGATCGGGTCCGCCAGCAATGGGAACAACTAGTGAAGGTGCCCATGGGATATCCCAGTTGGTCGCACGATGGGCAATACATTTACTTCGACACAACCTTCACCCAGGACGCTAACGTTTTTCGCGTCCGGATTTCAGACCATAAGGTGGAGCGGCTGGTCAGCCTCAAGGAAATGCGACGGTACTCGGGAGATCTGGGATCATGGACAGGGCTGACGCCCGATGATTCGCCGTTGCTAGTCCGCGACACCGGAAGCAAGGAAATCTACGCCCTCGATTGGCAAGCGCCGTAAGTCACTCGCGCGTCTCTGCGGAATTGGCCAGGTTGCAAGTGGGTGGATTCGGAACCGATCGCGGCAAAGGGCCGGGCTACTCAGGTAAGAACTGGGTTCGCGGACATTGGTGTTGAGAACAGCCCTTCTCACCAGTAATCCTGACGAGTGAGAGGGAGATCTCGCAACAGTAATCGCGGCTCCGCGGTGAAATCTTTCGGCCTGAGGTGCCCGCCATACGGCGGCACCTCAGGCGCCAGATTGGGAGATGTTCTCCAATGTTCAACCCTTTACTGAGATTGGGAAAAAGGCTAGCGGGTCCGAGGGCTGGGTGCCAACCGCTCGAGGAGGCGAATCTCCGCCTTGATTCGCTCGACCTCCCACAGCCGCACTAGACTGGCATATTTGGCGCTTAATTTCGGGGATCTTCTTCCTTTATTAAGGGCAGCTAGCTTCTCTAGGCGCGTCTTTCGTCCCTCACTGGCGGCGCCGAGCAATGCCTTAGCCAGGGAAGCCAGGCCGCGCGAACTGGCCATGGCGAACAGCCGCAGCACAGCTTCGAGTTCCGGAGGCGGATCTTTAACGGCAGTACTAAGGAGATCCTTCATCCCCGAGGCTAGTTCTCTTTTGCCGGTGATCGTCACCACCAGTTCCGCCTTGCTGCGCTTTGCCGCCGGGGCCTTTCTTATCAGGCGGGATTTCTCCAGCCGGCGCAGCGCCGGAACAGTGGTACCCGGTGAAAGTCCGGCTTCCTCACGCAGGCGATAGACAGTCGTTATCCCCTCTTCTATCGAGGTCAGCAGCAACAGATCAAGCGACGAAAGCATACGCGGTCATAGTACAAGCCGGTGGGGAGCGCGGGAATAACTTAAAGTCGCCAGGAAGTATGTTCGGCCAGCTACAGTCACAATCAAAAGGGTTCGATCGGAGAAATAAGTAATCCGCGAGAGGCGCGCCGAACTGCGTAATGGGGAAGGCCGTTGGCCTCCGTATGGTTTTCGCGGCGGACGTGGGCGCGCCTTACCAGCTTCGCTTTATTCCCACCACCTGAGCTTCGGCTTCTAGCCAGTCTTGCTCGGCACGACCGTCCACCCCGCGATGGTATTCGTATAGTTGGTAGGCCCTGACTCGCACTTTTTGCTCAACTGTGCTCGGCGTACCATCCAGATAGGCGACTGGCCTATCCGATTGTCCTTTTGATCCCGGGTAATTTGACACGGTAGCCTCCAAACTTGGGAAAAACCTAAGTGCCAAGCGCGCCAAACAATCATCCACGCAACTAGCGTCACTCACGTGGTTAGCAACAGCCATGCGGGCAAGGCCGGTTCCGGCTTGCCTCTCGTAGAGCTGCCAACGCCATAACCATCCAAACGGCAACGCTGGTCCAAACCACAACTGACACATTCAGCATAGTAGAGCCTCAACTTTGGTTCGCTGCTTCTAGCCTGTATTCCGGTGCCAAATCGGATGTACGCACGAAGAATATATGGTTTTCCACCGTACACATGAAGGTGGAGAGCCCACCAACTTTTTTCAGGTTGCCGTAGGCGTCTATGGTGATTCCAAGATCCTCAAGCAGCGGCTCAATGGTTGTGCGATGACAGATAGGACAACTTAATTGAGGTGCCATGATGGCCTCCGCGCGGGAGTCGCAAGAACCGTCGCTCCGCCAGACCGGCGGAATGCTGGTACTCAACTAAATACGGTAAATCCAGAG